>JAYVGA010000476.1:0-3088 GCA_043772635.1 Chitinophagaceae bacterium | reverse complement strand
AGAAATTACCTGGAAAATAAACTCAGGGAAAATTTTGAATTCAGCGGCGTGCCACTGCGGTTATTTTTCAGAAAAAAATAATTAAAAAAAAATTATTTAAAATACTTTTTATGAATACAACCAAAGGCATATATTTTTTTATGAAAAACAAAAATGTTATTGCCTTAATTTTGCAAGCATGAATGCAGCGGAGTACATAACATCGGGAATTATAGATTCATACTGCATGGGGTTTACATCTCCCGATGAAGATATAGAAGTAGAAAAAATGGCTGCGCTTTTTAACGAGGTGCAGGATGAGATAGAAAAAAACAAAGCTGCCCTGTCTTTTCATTTATTAAATTTAAAATTGCAACCTTCTGCTTCTGTTAAAAAGGCGGTGATGTATACTATCTATACAGAACAAGCCGAACTGCACAAAGAGTTTGTGCCACTCATGCACAAGCAGGCAGACTTTGGGAAGTACTATCAATCTGCTGCAGCCAATCATTTAACGCAGGTAAACGAGCCTTTTGATAATCTTTATGCAATAGAATTGCCTTCTACTATTGAAGTAAAAAACCTGGCTGTTTGGGTTAAACAAGGCCATGATGAAGAAGTACATTCTGGCATGATAGAATACATTGCCATACTGGAGGGCAGTTGCGATATGTATATGTTGGGTAAAAAAATATCTTATACAAAAGGAGAAATCATTTCGATACCGCCGGGCATTCCGCATCATGCCGTCATTACTTCTCAGCAGCCCATGTTTGCGCTGGTGCAAAGGCAGATTTTTTAAAGGCAGGTTTAATTTAGTCAATTGTAAATGGTCAATGCCTGCTCTATATTTTTGTAGGGGTCAATGGTGAAAGCTTTGTGGTTGTTAGGAATGTAAGCAGATAAAAACTTCTTTTCAACTTTTTATTAAAGCATTTAATGGTTTTCTTTAAACAACTAATCGAATTTTACAAAATGCGAAATGTATTATTTGAATCCTTTTTAATTTAAATTATTCCAAAAACTTTTACGGGGGCATAAATATTATTGAGATAAGCCTTCTCTTTTTGCAAGACATTCCGGCAATATCCAAAACAGGTACAATAAATATTAAATGAAATATTTTTTGTTCAAATAAATCAAGTTAGATTTATAAACGTTTAAGAAATAAGATTTGCATAGAAATCTATTTAATCAATTGCCTTGTTCAATATAAACCGACCTATGCAGCAGTGTATAAAGAATTAAGGTTCCCCCTTATCAGCCCCGATAGCTATCGGGGTAGGAAGGGGCAAAAGGGGCATTATGAAAATATCATTTCACGGCGCAGCCAGAACCGTTACAGGTTCCAAACATTTGCTCACACTAAGCAATGGTAAAAAAATATTATTAGACTGTGGTATGTTCCAGGGTATGGGATCAGAAACTGCAGAGATGAATATGGAGTGGGGATTCAATCCCTCCGAAGTGGACTATCTTATTCTGTCGCATGCGCACATAGACCATTGCGGCCTTATACCTAAGCTGATAAAGGATGGGTATGAGGGAATGATTTATGCCACTCCGGCCACCAAAGACCTGGCATCTATTCTCATGGAAGATTCTGCCGGCATCCAGGAATCGGATATAAAATTTGTAAATAAAAGAAGGGCACTGCAGGGGCTTACTTACCTGGAGCCATTGTATAAAACTGAAGATGCGCTGATAGCTGCCGACCGTTTTATAACGGTTGATTACAACAACTGGTATATCATTGAACCGGGTATAGATTTTTGCTTTACCGATGCAGGCCATATCATTGGCAGTGCTGCGGTGCATGTGCGCATAACAGAAAATGGTAAACGCAGGCAGCTAACTTTTAGCGGCGATGTGGGCCGCTACAGGGATGCTATTTTAAGATCGCCGGCTGTGTTTGAACAGGCCGATTTTATTTTGCTGGAATCTACCTATGGCAACAGCCTGCACGACGAGCATAATCCCACACCCGATGCCCTGCTGGACTGGATAGATAAAACCTGCCTGCGCAAAAAAGGAAAATTAATTTTACCTGCATTTAGCGTGGGCCGCACACAGGAAATTTTGTATGCACTCAACCAACTGGAATTGGAAAACCGACTGCCCGAACTTGAATATTTTGTAGATAGCCCGTTGAGCATAAAAGCTACGCAAATTGTAAAAAGGTATCCGCAATATTTTAATGCCAAGATTCAAAAAATATTATTGAGCGATAATGATCCTTTTGGTTTTAAGGGATTAAAATTTGTGAACTCGGTAGATGAATCAAAGATGCTGAATTATTATAAAAATCCCTGTGTAATTATAAGTGCCAGCGGCATGGCCGATGCAGGAAGAATAAAACACCATATCAGCAATAATATAGAAAACAGCCGAAACAGTATTGTACTTACCGGTTACTGCGAACCTAATTCGCTGGGAGGAAGATTGATAAGGATTCCCAAGCCACAGGAAGTAAGTATTTTTGGTCAGCCACACGAAGTAAATGCAGAGATTGGCCAGATGCGCAGCATGAGTGCCCATGGCGATTACGACGACCTGATGCAGTTCGTGGGCTGCCAGGAAATACGTGCCGTGCAAAAACTTTTTTTGGTGCATGGAGAGTATGAAGTGCAGCAGGATTTTAGAGAAAGATTACTGCGCAAAGGATATGCAGATGTGCAGATACCTGCAAGGCATGAAGAAGTAGGGTTGGGGTAAAAAAATATTCATTATAATTCCGGCAATCTCTTTTTTTGTTTCTCTATAAAGTGAAGCACCGTAAGCGAAATAACAATCCACATAAATCCCATACACAACCCGGCTATTACATCACTGGCATAATGTACCCGCAGGTAAATGCGGCTGATGCCAATTAAAAGTACAAGGCAGCCAATTAAAAAGATGAGTAAATATTTTAACCAGGATGTATGCATCTCTTTGTGTAGTATGTAAATTAATAGCCCAAAAAAAGAAAAACTCATAAATGCATGGCCACTGGGAAAGCTTAGCCCGCTTGCTTCGTTGAGCAGGGGTACCAATGGGCGAGGCCTGTTAAAAATAAATTTTAAATACAGCATCAGCAGCACACTGCTGATAGAGATGGCTGCAATTC
>JAYVGA010000475.1:0-4530 GCA_043772635.1 Chitinophagaceae bacterium | reverse complement strand
CCCTTACAAAAACCAGTGCCTTTTAATAATAATAATAACAGAAAAAAACTAACAAGACCCCGCAGCTGGCTATCTATTAAAGATAAACCAGAAGATGGTTCACCATTTGATGAACGGCAGCAGGTAACCGTACCCGAAGTAAAACCAACAGCACCAAGGCTTACAGACCAGTATTTTACGCAGATGATAAAAGGCGTAATAGAAAAAACAGTTGGAGAAAGAGATTTTGAACCCTACATATGCGGCAATAAACAGGTAAGGGTGAGTTTTAATGGTGATGATATTGGTTTTACAGAATGCATAAGCAGGTTACGTAAAATACGAAAATTAAAATCTTTAAAAGCATCTGCTTATACCGATCCGGGTACCAATTGCATTTTAAGTATAAGCATCGTTTACGAAAAGAAAACATTTTTAGGATTATAAAATATTGCAAAAAATATTATGCCCGAAACACTCATAAATGAAACGGTAATCAATAGCATCGAAAACGTAATGCATATTGCAAAAAGTATTGCGGCAGAACATGCGCATAGTACTTTTAGCACCCCACACCTTCTAAAGTCACTCCTGCACCAAGATGCAGGGCTGCTGCACGTAATTGCAGGGCTTGATAAGGATTTGTATTTTATGGAAGAGTGGGCAGATGTAAGGCTGGAGCAGTTTCCCAAAACGGTATTGCGTGGCGAACCAGTGATGGATAACAGCATCAATGCACTTTTAGATGAGGCAGATTATGTACGCATTAAACAGGGAAAAGACTGTATAGATCCGCTGAGTTTACTGGCCGCACTTTGCACACCTGGCATTGGCTTTTCTTACGATCAGTTAAAATCTTTTCCGCTTACAAGAGAAGAGTTAATTGCAGCCGGAAAAAATACAGCAGCCGTTGAGCCAGGTTCAAGTTTAAATGGAAATAAAAATAAAAGCATACCCCCGCAAATTAATGCGCTGGACAAATTTTGTATAAATAAAATAAATGAATTGCAGGCAAAGCCTGTTGTAATTACAGGAAGAGAAAAAGAATTGCGGATAATAAATGAAATTCTTTGCCGCCTTTCTAAAACAAATGTGCTCATAACCGGCGATGCAGGCGTGGGCAAAACCACGGTGGCAAACGGTTTTGTAAAAGAAGTGATGGATAAAAATGTTCCCGAAGCCTTGCTTACAAATACTATTTTTGAATTGGATAACGGCGCTCTTATTGCAGGCGCCTCTTATAAAGGCGAAGTGGAAGACCGCCTGAAAAATATTTTTAAAGAACTGCAGCAGTTTGAAAAACCAATATTAATTATTGATGAGTTACATGTGC
The DNA here is from genome assembly GCA_043772635.1 of Chitinophagaceae bacterium. Lineage (GTDB taxonomy): Bacteria > Bacteroidota > Bacteroidia > Chitinophagales > Chitinophagaceae > Ferruginibacter. The sequence goes on along the minus strand of JAYVGA010000475.1, from coordinate 3,218 downwards.
TGCTGGATAAACAGGGGGCCGCAGCAGGCGCTGCAAATATTTTAAAACCAGAAATGGCTAAAGGAGAAGTAACAGTCATTGCAACCACCACACTGGATGAATACAGGAAGCATATTGAAAAAGATGCCGGCTTTAACCGCCAGTTTGAAATGCTCCTGCTGGAAGAACCGGATACAGAAACTGCTTTTCAAATGATACGCAAAGTAATGCCGGCTTATGAAAAACACCACAACATTACAGTGGCTAACGAAACTATTTACGAAACCATACGCCTGGCAAAAAGATTTATAAAAGAAAAGCGTTTGCCCGATGCCGCTATAGACCTGGCAGACAGGGCCATGGCGGGTTTAAGACTTATTAATGAAAAAGGAACCGCTGAAGTTACAACGCTGGAAAATCAATTTGAAGAATTAAAAAATCAGTCTGCCCATGCGGAGGCATCTCTGCTGGGCTGGCAATGGCTGTATAAACAAACGAAACAAAAGCTGAGCCCCGTTTTATTAAACTCCTTAAGCAGCACTACCAGCACTGCAGAAGAATTAATAACCATTGAGGCTATTAAAAATGAAATGGAAATTATTATTACAGAATTAAAACTTGCCGTAAGTAATAAACATACTACTTTATTAAAAACAGATGTGGCTGTGGTTATTGCCGTCAAAACCGGTATCCCTGTTGGCAAACTTCAATCGCAGGAAAAAGAGCGGCTCCTGAATATGGAAGCCTCATTAAAACAACGTTTAGTGGGCCAGGATCATGCCATTAAATCTATAACAGCATCTATTTTGGAGTCACGCTCGGGACTTGCAAAAGCAGGCCAGCCCATGGGTTCCTTCTTTTTTCTTGGTCCTACGGGTACAGGAAAAACAGAACTGGCAAAAGCGCTGGCAGAATTTTTATTCCAGGACGAATCTTTTATGATACGTTTTGATATGAGTGAATTTAAAGAAGAACATGCAGCTGCATTATTGTATGGTGCACCTCCCGGTTATGTGGGGTACGAAGAAGGTGGTTTGCTGGTAAATAATATAAGGGCAAAGCCTTATTCGGTAGTATTATTCGACGAAATTGAAAAGGCACACCAATCTGTATTTGATGTTTTTTTACAAATTATGGATGAAGGAAAACTGCATGATAAATTGGGAAAGGAAGGTGATTTTTCTAATGCGGTAATAATTTTTACTTCTAATATCGGGAGCGATTTTGTGGTAAAAGAATTTAATAACAATGCTATTCCCACATCCAATAAACTTATGGAAATTATGGCTGATAAATTTCGTCCGGAGTTTTTAGGCAGGCTTACAGAAATTATTCCTTTTGGGCCAATGACGGAAACTACCGTTAGGTCTATCCTGGATATTCAGCTAAAAACCATGTACCAGGCATTAGATAAACAAGGCATAAAATTAAACATTACAGATGATGCAAAAACGGTATTGGCCCGCCAGGGTTTTACACCTGCATACGGAGCAAGACCACTGGCAGGCGTAATACGAACGCAATTGCGCAGGCCCCTGTCTAAAAAAATTATTACCGGTGAATTAAAAAATGGCGACCAGATTAATTTACAAACCAATAATCAAAACGAACTGGAATGGCAGCAGGAAAAAATAAATTCGCAAACCTTTTTAGAAGCTGTTTAAAAATGATTGTATGAATTTCTTATCTGGCCAAAAGTGGCCGGTGGGGACACCGGCCACGGCGGATCGCCGCCGTTCGTGTCCCACGAACGGCTTATATGCTGAATGAAAATTCTATTTTTAAACAGCTTCTTAGAAATATTTTTAAAATTAAAATTGATAACATCATCCTAAACTAAAATATACTTTTATGACAAACAACAATTTTGGAATTGGCGGCACAGAAGTAAAACCTGATGCATTTGAAGCATTTCAGGATATACCCGCCAACAAGGTTTTAATGGCAGAAAAATTAACGCATATGCCTGCTGTAAAACCAGAAATTACCGAAGGCCTCACCAATGTAGAAGCCGTATTTGAACACTATAAGCCCAGGATTGATATTGGCTTTGAAACGGAAGCTGGCGTAACCACAAAAGAAACACTGCACTTTAAAAACTTAGGCGATTTTGGTATAAAAGGCATTACTGCACAAAGCCCGCTCTTAAGCGATTTAAACATGAAGCATGACCAATATCTTAAAATAATTAAACAGCTTAAAACAAATAAAATGCTCAAAGCTGCAATGAACGAGCCCGGCGGTAAAGAAAATATTATATCTGCTTTAAACTCATTGATTGCAGAAATGCAACATAAATAATTAACCATTTATTCTTACAACTAATTTATTTTTTATGGCACAACAATCAGCAACAGCAGTAAAAATGGCTCCGGAAAATAACCTGCAGATACAGGAACAGCCACTTGAAACAAGTTTAAATGCACTTCAAAAATATGGTGCTTTCGATTTGCTTGAATCCGCAATTGAAGGTGTTCAAAATCTTAACCCGGAGCGTAAGGCCCGCAAAAAAATATTTTTAGAAGAAACAGGGAAAAGAGATGAACGCAACCAGCTGGTAGAAATACTAAAGCTATGGAAAGATATTTTACAGCAGGGCAAAGACCAGGCTGCCATGATTGATTATTGCCAGCTAAAAAGTGAAGAAGCCTCCATTTTATTTAAACAAAATATGAAGCTGGCGTTGGAGCAAACACAAACGCTGGAACGCTCCTACCGCTCTGTAGCGTTGTTCTTTAAAAACACAGAAAATACTAAAGTAAAGAATGTGTGTTTTATAAATGTAGATCCCGATCAGTTAAAAGATTTAGACAATACCCGTTTTATTGATGCCATACATGCAGAGTTGGTAGAAAATTACGACAGGCTTGATCTGCGTCAAAACTATGGTCTGCTCATAATTCCTGGTTATTTAGGTAGTAACAAAGTGGTGGAAAAATGGGCCAAGATTGCATATGAAAATAAAGTGATGCTGGTAACAGATTTTGAAAACCTGGATGCACCCGACGATGTGATGGAATTGTTTGAATCTGCAAATTTAACCGGTGGAGATATTTACAGGTCTAACACCATTATGAGCTGCAACTGGCTTGTGGGTCGTGGCAAATTTTCCGAGGTTGGAGAAACAGAAGATTTATTGGTGCCGCCCGCCGGAGCACTTGCAGGTAAAATATATATGACACTCATGAGCCAGGTTACTGCTGGTAAAAAATTTGGCAGCATGAATGAAGTGGATGGTG
>JAYVGA010000474.1:0-8307 GCA_043772635.1 Chitinophagaceae bacterium | reverse complement strand
TATTTTTGTAGGGGGTCATTGTGTTGGTTCTTTTTATTATTTGTTATTTCTCACAAAGTCATTTGTCAAATGTCAATAGTCATTATGTTAGTCTTTTTATTTTTGTTATTCTTCATTAGTCATTGTCAAATGTCAATAGCCATTGTGCAAAGAAAGTATTTAGTTACTTATGACTATTGACCTAATGACCATTGACCTCATGACCATTGACTTATTTACTATGCTCATTACCCATTGCCCATTGCCCATTCACCTTTGACAAAATAAAGATTTACGTTAAAATAATTATCTGCAAATATAATCCAAGGTTGCCTTTACTTTGCAGCAGGAAAAAATGAAAATGATGCGGTTATTTGTTTACGATAAAACTTTTACACTGGAATCGGGTGCAACGCTTCCGGGAATTGAGATAACTTATTACACCTACGGCACTTTAAATGCCGATGCCAGCAATGTTGTGTGGATATGCCATGCGCTTACTGCCAATGCAGATACCGCAGAGTGGTGGCCGGCAGTGGTGGGAGAAAATTGTGTAATTGATCCTGCAAAATATTTTATTATCTGCGCCAATATACTGGGCTCCTGCTATGGCAGCAGCGGGCCTTTGAGTAATAACCCCGCCACATCGCAGCCTTATTATTATTCTTTTCCTGCCATTACCATAAGGGATATGGTAAAAGCGCATATGCTTTTGCGGGAGCATTTAGGCATAAAAAAAATACATTTACTGGTGGGCGGAAGTATGGGTGGGTACCAGGCTATGGAATGGGCAGTAATGGAAAGCAACTGCATTGAACAATTATTTTTACTGGCCACATCGGCCACAGAAAGTGCATGGGGCATTGCAGTACACACTGCCCAGCGGCTGGCTATAGAAGCAGATACTACCTGGAAAGAACCAAAAAATGATGCAGGAAAAAATGGATTAAAAGCAGCCAGGGCTATAGGAATGCTGAGTTATAGAAATTATGGCATCATGATTAAAACACAATCGGAAACCGATGCAGAAAAACTGGATAATTATAAAGCAGATTCCTACATTAAATACCAGGGCAACAAACTGGCAGAACGTTTTAATGCATACAGTTACTGGCTCCTTACCAAAGCCCTGGATACACATCATATTGCAAGGAGCCGTGGTGGCAATGTAGATGATGTTTTAAAAAATATGCAGCAGCGCACGCTTATCATTGGCATAAGCAGCGATATTCTTTGCCCTCTTACCGAACAGGAACATATGGCCGCACAAATGCCCAACGCCACATTGATAGAAATAGATTCTCTTTATGGCCATGATGGTTTTTTGGTGGAAGCAGAAAAAATTTCGGCAGCACTTAAAAAATGGATGGAGTAAAAATTATTTTTTTAAACTTAGCTGCTGATGTATGCTGAACCGGAATACATTATTATCTTCTAACACCCAGGCTGTTGCCCGCCATTGCAGCACTTTTATATACTGAAACTGAAAAATTGTTTTAGGGGATAATTTACAATTTACATATGCAAAAGTTCTGTTTTGATCAAAGAAACGGTTGGTACCTATGTAGTTTAAATTTCCCATAACTTCATTACCTGCAAATAAAATATATTTGCCGCTGCACACAGGATAACCAAATTCAAACCTGTACCTGAGCCGGTGCCGGGTTTCAAAATCATTTGTTTTTTTTCCGTTAGATAGCTGTTGCAAAAAACGTTGCTCCAGCCTTACCCGCTGTATAAATTTTAATGATCTGATTTGTTTTTGAAATGCTATTTCCTGCCATGGCCTCCATTCATTTGCCAGTACAGGCCTGTTATTAAAATAACTTACACTTGCAAACCACGCAAAACCAAGGGTAACAGTAATATTTTTTTTAAGATTATAAACCAAACCGGTTCTTACTGCAAACTGCGACCATTTATCTGCCCAGTCTTTAGTTCGTAACTGCACATCATTTACAACAGACCAGCTGCTATCTACCCGGATATTATTATTGTAATTAACCCAAAGCATATTGCTGTGCGTTACGGTATGTTGTGCAAACATTATAAAAGGAAAAAAGATAAGAAAAATGATTACGCTGAATTTAAGCATTTATTAAAAAATTTATATTGGTGCTCTATACATTACATAACATGTAAAGGAGCAGCACTACTATTTAAAAAGGGAATGAGTGATGAGGTATCAGCACATATGTAAGTACAAAGTTGTATTAAAAATAATATAAAAACTTACAGCAGCTTACTTAATATTTTTAAACTCCAGATAATTACTAAAATACCGAGAAGTATAAAAGATGTTTTGCGGGGTAGTTTGCCTGCAAGCCTGGCAGCAATGGGAGCCGCAATAAAGCCACCCAATATTAAAGCCAAAATGGTTTGCCAATGACTAACACCCAATAAAGTAAAAAAGGTAAATGCACTTGCAAGTGTTACAAAAAACTCGGTTAAACTTACCGTACCAATAACAAACCTTGGGCTCCGGCCTTTGGTTATAAGTGTGGTGGTAACTATAGGACCCCAGCCTCCACCACCAAAGCTGTCTAAGAATCCACCAAGGCCTGCCAGTGCACCATAGCGTTTAAATTTTTTTTGCTGGTTCATTTTAATAAATGCGTTAAGCAAAATTTTAACCCCGAGAAATAAAGTATAAGCAGCCAGAACAGGGCGGATATAGTTAGTGTATTTTTCGCCAAGAAACACCAGTAAAACTGCACCAAATACTGCTCCTATAACGCCGGGTATAACCAGTATTTTAAACAGCTTTTTATTTACATTTCCAAATTTGTAATGGCTGTAGCCAGATGCACCACTGGCAAACATTTCGGCAGTGTGAATGCTGCCGCTTATGGCAGCAGGATTAATACCCGTAGATAATAAAATAGCAGCACTGGTAACCCCATAGCCCATACCCAATGCACCATCTACCAACTGTGCAAGAAAGCCAGCCAGAATCATCCAGTGAAAATTCTTATCCAGCGATTGGTATCCCTTTACAGCACTTGCAGAAATATCATTAAAAGGAATATAAGAAAATATGAAATGCCCTATAAGCATTAATGCAAATGCAATTACAGAATAGGTAGCAATTTTTTGCCAGTGTTTACGCTCGGGTTTTTCTGCATCATCTGCTTCTTCTCCATTTATAACCAAACCTTCCGTAAGCTTGTTCAGTTTTTTTACTTTTTCTTCAAAGCTGCCGTTAATATTTTTCCGGATGGCCTGTACATTGTTTAAAACATTTTCCATTTCATCCGGTATCATATCATTTAAAACTTCTTTTAAACGTTTGGCCACCGTAGGAGATTTACCATTGGTAGAAATGGCAATTTTTAAACTGCCTTTTTGCACTACCGATCCCAAATAAAAATCGCAGAGGTCTGGCTTATCTGCAGCATTTACCAATTTACCTTTTAAGCGGGCATCGCTTACCACCTGTTCACTTACTGCTCTTTCGTTTACTGCTGCAATTACTATATCTGCGTCGTTCACATCCTTTGCCTGGTAAGGTCTTTCTATCAATATTACTTTTGGATACTGTTTTACAAAATCCTTTATCTCATTACTGATAAGGGTAGCCACCAGTTTAATATTTGCTTCGGGAGAATTTTGCAAAACCCCAGTAAGTTTTTCCATACCCACATAACCACCACCTACTATTAAAACAGAAAGTTTATTTAATTTTAAAAATACAGGAAACAGATCGTTTTCACCGGCTGGGGGCTTTGATACTGGTTCTTCTAAAATGTTTTCTTTACTGCTAATCATATTGTGAACAATACAGGTAATTACTTCTATTTGATTTGAGAAAACAAAAATAAGGTTTTCTCTACTGATTTAGTAGACTAATTATAAATATTTTTTCCCTCATCACATAATTGTACTATAAAACAATAGATTAAAGAGTAAAAAAATTAAAGCATCTCTGCCAAAGTATCTTTTGCTTTATGGATTGTTTCATCCATATCTGCATAAGAAAGGGCATTATTTAAAAACCAGCTTTCAAAAGCCGAGGGAGGCAGATAAATCCCCCTTTGCAGCATGCCATGAAAAAATTTACTAAACAAGGCATTGTTGGCAGATGAGGCAGAAGCAAAATCGGTAACTGCATGATTGCTGAAATGAATGCTGATCATTGATCCAAACTGGTTGATGACGTATGGCTGGCCCCATTCTTTTAAAACTGCATCCAGTCCATTTTTTAAATAAACCGTTTTTTCTTCCAGCTCTGTATAAATAGATGGATTATTTTTTAATTGGGTTAGCATGGTAAACCCTGCAATCATAGCAAGGGGGTTACCGCTCAGTGTGCCTGCCTGGTAAACGTTTCCGAGGGGGGCAATGTGTTGCATTATTTCTTTCTTACCCCCAAATGCACCCACCGGCATACCACCGCCAATTACTTTTCCATAAGTAACCAAATCGGCGTTTATGTTTAATTTTTCCTGTGCACCACCCGCCGCCAACCTAAAGCCTGTCATCACTTCATCAAAAATTAAAACAATACCCTCTTCATCACAAATTTTTCTTAAGCCTTCTAAGAAACCGGGTGCCGGTAAAATACAACCCATGTTTCCTGCCACAGGTTCTACAATAATAGCTGCGATTTCATTTTTATGCTGCGCTGCCAATTCTTTTACAGCATCAATATTATTAAAGGCTGCAGTTAATGTATCGTTTGCTACACCTGCTGTTACACCGGGTACCGTTTGAATATTAAATGTGGCCAGGCCGCTTCCGGCTTTTACTAAAAATGAATCTGCATGGCCATGATAATGCCCTTCAAATTTTATAATTTTATTGCGGCCTGTGTATCCTCTTGCCAAACGTATAACACTCATGCAGGCTTCTGTTCCGCTGCTCACCATCCGTATCAAATCTACATTGGGCACCATGCTTATGATGAGCTCGGCCATTTCAATTTCCAATTCGGTCGGTGCACCAAAAGAAGTGGAGGCCAATGCTTTTTCCTGGATGGCTTTTACTACCGGTTCGTATGCATGGCCTAAAATCATTGGGCCCCACGAAGCGATGTAGTCAATATATTTATTGCCATCTGCATCGTAGAGGTAAGCGCCTTTTGCACTGGTCATAAACACGGGTGTGCCGCCTACGCTTTTAAATGCACGCACCGGAGAATTTACTCCGCCCGGAATACTTTTTTGTGCTCTTTCGAATAACGTTTCACTTTTTTTATACATGGTTGTGAATGGTGAATGGTGAATGGTCAATAGTTAATGCCTGTACCTATATTTTTATAGGGTAAAAGGTCAATAGTCAATTTTATGACTTCGGATTTATCAGGCCACTTAATATTTTAAATGTTTTTATCATGGCTTCGCCTAATTTAGTTAAATCATAATCTTTAAGATAGTTTAGTTCATGAGCAATATCAATTGCTGCATCAATTTCTATTATAGAACCCCTTGAAATTTCATAATACCGTTTTCTTTCTGTTTCTGATTTTCTTGAAGCCCCTTCTGCAATATTTAAATGAACTGATAAAGCAGCTCTTCTTATTTGCGAGATCATTCCAAATTTTTCATCAGCTGGCAATATTTTGGTTAACTTATAACATTCTAAAACAAAAAGTTTTGAAAAAATGTACACGTCAAGTTTTTGGTGATTTAAAGTAAGGAACATAATAATAATTTAAAGTGCTGAATTATTAAACTTACAATAATACTGCAGAACGGGTAAATTAGTGAATTTCGTTTTTGTTTGATAACCAAATAAAATAGCCCAGTTTTTAATTTTAAAACGCAATTAAATATCCAAATTGGTATGCAGTACACGAGGGCGACGCAACTATGCTGCCCATTGCCTAACAGTCTGGACAAAAAAAATTATTCACTTTTTTATCCGTTACGAAGCATAAATCATAATCCATCGAATTAATTATTCACCATTCACCATTGACCATTCACCCAAGCAACCTCACCGCATCTTTTGCAAAGTAGGTAGCTATTAAATCTGCTCCTGCTCTTTTAAAAGAAGTTAAGGTTTCCAGTATGGCTTTGTCTTCATCTATCCAGCCCATTTTTGCAGCAGCTTTTATCATGGCATATTCGCCGCTTATGTTGTATACACTTACCGGAACATCTACGGCATTTTTTACCTCTCTTACAATATCCAGGTACGGCAGCCCGGGTTTTACCATTACAATATCTGCACCTTCTTCTACATCCATCAAGGCTTCTTTTACTGCCTCAATGCGGTTGGCATAATCCATCTGGTAAGTTTTTTTATCTCCAAAGCCGGGGGCACTATCCAGTGCATCACGGAAAGGACCATAAAAACAAGATGCATATTTTGCACTGTATGCCATGATGCCTGTTCTGGTAAAATTATTTTTTTCAAATGCTTCTCTTATTGCTGCAATTCTTCCATCCATCATATCGCTTGGGGCCACCATATCTGCTCCGGCAGTGGCATGGCTCAAACTCATTTTTACCAAAGCTTCTACTGTAGGATCGTTTACTATTTCACCATTTTCTACAATACCATCATGGCCGTAAGAAGAATAAGGATCAAGGGCCACATCCGTCATCACATACATCTCTGGCACGGCATCTTTAATAGCTTTAATACTGCGCTGCATCAGCCCATCCGGGTTCCAGGATTCTTTGCCGGTGTTATCTTTTAATTCGTCGGGTGCCTTTACAAAAAGCAATACACTTTTAATACCCATGCTCCACATATCTTTTACTTCTTTTACCATATTGTCTATGGAGTAACGGAAATAACCGGGCATAGAAGGAATCTGGAAAGCCACATCTTTTCCTTCATCAATAAACAGGGGAGCAATAAAATCACTGGGGGTTAATATGGTTTCTGCTATCATACTCCGTATAGCAGGAGACTGTCTTAAAATTCTATTTCTTCTTTGTAAAAACATAAAAATTGTTTTAATATTCTTTCCATAAACTTCCTGCTGAAATGCTGGCTGGAGCAAAATTTCTAACAGCTGTTAGATTTTTTTGCCCAGGCATTTCTTTCCTCATCAGTTATCTCCGTAAGCCACTCCCTTGGATGCAAACAGGCTTCCTGCATTTTATATTCTTCCGTGCCAAATTTTGGTTGGTAGTTATATTCAAAACGCACGGTTGGAGGTAAGCTCATCAATATACTTTCTGTTCTTCCGTTTGTTTTTAAACCAAATAAAGTACCACGGTCGTGCACCAGGTTAAACTCTACATAACGGCCTCTTCTTATTTCCTGCCAGTATTTATTTTCTGCAGTGTAAGGGGTGTTTTTTCTTTTTTCTACAATGGGTATGTAAGCCGTAATAAAAGTCTGGCCGCAGGCTTTACCAAATTTCATCCAGAAATTTACATCCTGTGTGAGGCCCGGTCTTTTATAATCATAAAAAATACCGCCAATACCTCTGCGCTCTCCATTGCGGTGCCAGTTTACAAAATAATTATCGCAGGTTTCTTTAAAATCAGGATAAAATAAAATGTCAAATGCATCGCAGGTATCTTTATTTGTTTGATGAAAAAACCTGGCATCTTCTTCAAATAAATAATAAGGAGTAAGATCTGTGCCACCACCAAACCACCGGTCTGTTACTTCGCCGGCATCATCATACAATTCAAACATGCGGTAATTACAATGCACCGTAGGCACAAAAGGATTACCCGGGTGAATAACCACGCTGAGGCCGCATGCAAACCAGTTGGCACCTTCTATTTTAAGCTGCGTTCTCATGGCATCTGTTACTTCGCCATACACCACAGAAGTATTTACACCTCCTTTTTCAAAAACATTTCCGTTTGCAATTACTCTCGTTTTTCCACCACCGCCTTCCGGCCTGTCCCATTTGTCTTCTATAAATTTTACCTTGCCATCACACAATTCCAGTGCATTGCAAATTTCATTTTGCATGTCATGAATAATCTGTATCCAGTTTTCTTTTGCGTTCATATTGTGAATGGTGAATGGTCAATTGTGAATGGTCAATGGTCAATGCCAGTCTCTTCATTTTTCAAGCGACCAATCAGATTTTTCAGATGAGATTAATCCGCCTGATATTTTAAAAAATTTTATCATTGCTTCACCGGTTTTGTAACCTCGTAATTTTTTAAATTCAAGTTTTTGGTGATTTTAGATAAAGAACATGATAAATAATTTTTGTTGGAAAATTGTTGCAAATACAAATTAATTTTAATGCTTGAATATATCATGCCTAATCCGAAAAACGATTAGGTATTCATTGACCATTCACCATTCACCTGTGTGTGCCTAAAATAGGTTGACTTTTTTTATAATGGTTCAAACAAATTTAATTGTTTCTTTAATGCATCCTCTTGATTAAGTTTTACTGTG
>JAYVGA010000473.1:0-8166 GCA_043772635.1 Chitinophagaceae bacterium | reverse complement strand
TAAGCCTTTCCTAAAGACTGTACAAAAGCATTTTTTTTTGCCGCATCATTGCTTAAAAATTCTGCCAGATCTACTGTTGGTATAGACATGCGGTTAATTTAATTTGGAGGTGAATATAAACTAAAAACAAAACTGAAATTTTACAAGCCGTACCGTGCACTTATTTCTAGCATTCTTTCAATAGGTTTCTTTGCTGCAATTCTTAAATTTTCATCCATCGTAATTTCTGGAGTTTCATATTTTAAACACAGGTATAGTTTTTCCAATGTATTTAATTTCATATACGGGCAATCGTTACAGGCACAGGCATTATTTGGTGGTGCAGGTATAAAAGTTTTATCGGGATTGGCTTTTTGCATCTGGTGCAGTATACCGGCCTCTGTAGCTACAATAAATTCCTGGCTGCTATCAATCTGCGAAAATTTTAAAAGTCCCGTAGTGCTCCCTATATAGTCTGCAATGGCCAGTATAGGTTCTTCGCATTCAGGATGCGCAATCAGTTTTGCCTTTGGATGCCTTATTTTTAATTTGGTTATTTTTTCCAGACTGAATATTTCATGCACCATACAGGCACCGTTCCACAAAACCATATTGCGGCCGGTTTGTTTGTTGATGTATGCCCCAAGATTTTTATCCGGAGCAAAAATAATGGGTTGTTCTTCCGGAAGGCTTTCCACTATTTTTTGGGCATTGCTGCTTGTGCAGATAATATCACTTAAAGCTTTTATACCAGCACTGCAGTTAATGTAAGTAATCACCATATGATCCGGATGCTTATCCTTAAAAGCTTTGAAAAAAGGAGGTGGTGCAGAATCGCTGAGGGAACAGCCAGCTTTTAAATCTGGCAACAATACTTTTTTATTCGGATTAAGAATCTTGGCAGTTTCGGCCATAAAGTGCACGCCTGCAAATACAATAATGTCTGCATTGGTGGTTGCTGCATTTTGTGCAAGTCCCAGGCTGTCGCCAATATAATCTGCTACATCCTGTATATCGGGCTCCTGGTAATAATGCGCAAGGATAACAGCGTTCTTTTCTTTTTTTAATTTTTCAATTTCTGCAAACAGGTCCAGGGTAGGATCCAGGTTCAGATCAAGAAAGCCTTTTTCGGCTACAGAATTTTTAATTAATTCACTGTGTATATCTATCATAATATGTATTAATACTACTTATTTATATAAACCTTATTACTATTAGGGCTGTTAATATGTGGAAATTTCATTTTCTTCAAGTATTGCAAAAGTAAAAAAAATGATTTATCCACTCTTATGCACAGCCTGTTAACATCATTAAATACGCAGATATATTTCTATTAACCCTTACCTGCATTACTTTTTTTTAGATAACCAAAATAGTATTCAACACCCGTTAATAAAAAAAGAGGAGGATAATAAAATGGATCATTTTTTTTTAAAGTCTGTTAATTGTATCCGCATAAAATGAGTGAAACAGTGCCCTTTTTCCATCAGGCTGCAAAGTCGTTCATTTTACCATCCAATTACCCCCAGCCAAAAAAAAGCAAAGCCCGTCTTATGAACATAAAAACACTGTTGCTAACAAAGGCTGTGGATAAGCCATTAATTACAAAAATTTTTGCTCGAGATTTTTTTTAAAGAACTATAAAAGAACCGATGACTTCTATTAAACAAACCTAAGGGTGCACATTGTTTATCCACAGCATACATAATAAGTGTTAATATCCATTTTTCCCCTATTTTTGCCCTCCAAATTTAATCAATTAATCAAATGCAAATTATTCAAAGTATCCGTGATAAAGGAGCCGCCATCACCGTAGGTGTAATCGTATTATGTCTTATAGGTTTTGTTTTAATGGATGCCAAACAGGGGAGCTCCAGGTTATTTGGTTCTTCCACTCAAAGCTTAGGCAAAGTAAACGGGCAAGCTATAGAGCTTGGTGAGTTTAATAAAAAAATGAACCAGGCAGAAGCCCAGGAAGAACAAAGATCGGGTCAGCGGCCAAACGGTGTAAAAGTAAACCAGATAAGAGAGCAGGTTTGGAACCAGTTAGTAGCGGAAAGAATATTTTTTGCAGAAGCAGAAAAACTTGGTATTGGTTTTACACCCAGCGAACTTTCTTCTGTATTATTAAGCAGCGAACAAAATAACCCCTTTATGCAGCAGCAGGGAATGAGTGATCCGGCTACCGGCCAGCTGGATATTGCAAAAGCACAGGAAGCTTTGCGTAATATTAAAAAAATGAAGGGCGAACAAAAAGAATCGGTAAATGCAGAAATCATCAATCCATTAAAATTATCTTCTATTGCTGCCAAATACAGCAGCCTTATAAATGCAGGTGCATATTATCCAAAATGGATGCAGGAAAAAGAAACCGCAGAAGCCAAAAACTTTGCAGAAATTTCTTATGTAGCTATTCCGTATAACGAAATATCAGATAGTGCAGTGGTAGTAAAAGATGCAGATATTAATGAGTATGTAAAAAAACATAAAGAATTATTTAAGCAGGAAGCAGGAAGAATAATTTCTTATGTAACCTTTAGCCAGTTGCCCAGTGTAGCAGACAGTGCCAATACAAAATTATTGGTAGAAAAATTAAAAACATCTTTTGATACCGATACCAATTCCCAGGCTTTTGTGGCAAGAAATACTTCTGTTATAGATTTCCAGGACAGCTATTTACCTAAATCAAAAATACAATCAAGCCAAACAGATAGTATTGCAAAAATGCCTGTAGGTACGGTTTATGGCCCTTATGTAGATAACGGCGCATATGTACTTGCAAAAATGCTGGGTAGCAAACAACTGCCGGATAGCGTAAGAGCACGCCATATATTAATACCTACCGTTAATCCGCAAACAGGGGAACCTGTAAATGCAGATTCTACCGCAAAAAAATTAGCTGATAGTATTTTTAATGCTATAAAAGGCGGCGCTGATTTTGCCGCTCTTGCTGCAAAATATTCCAGCGATGGCAGCAAAGATAAAGGTGGCGACCTGGGGACTTTTGGATATGGAGCAATGGTTGCAGAGTTTAATGATTTTACTTTTACTAAACCTGTAGGCTCTAAAGAAGTAGTTAAAACCCAGTTTGGTTATCATGTAATAGAAATCATGAATCAAAAAGATTTTAAACCTGCCTACAAAATTGCATTTTTGGCTAAAGAAATTACCGCAAGCGATTTAACGGTAAACAATTCAAACCTGCAGGCTACAAAAGCATCTGCTGTTAAGAATGCTGCAGAACTTTCTAAATATGCCGCTGCCAATGGTTTAAAAATAATTCAAAATCCAACCCCTGTTAAAGAAAACGATTTTAGCATTGGTGGTTTGCAGGAAGCCCGCCAGCTTGTGCGCTGGGCTTTTGATGCTAAAAAAGGAGCGGTGAGTGAGCCCTTTAACATAGGCGATGACTTTGTGGTGGCCACTGTAGATAAAGTTTTAGAAGAAGGTGTACAGGATGCAGAAACAGCCAGGAGCGGTGCAGAAGCCATTATAAGAAATGAAAAGAAAGCAGAAATCATTAAAGCAAAGCTGGGTGCCAATCCTGCACTGGATAATGCAGCCGCCGCATATAAAAAGCAGGTATTGCAGGCCGGTGCCGATTCTTCTATTACTTTAGCTTCTCAAATGATTAACGGAATAGGAGTAGAAGCAAAATTGATTGGCGCTTCATTTAACAAAGCAAACCAGGCTAATCCCTCTGCTCCTTTTGCAGGAAGCAGCGCAGTGTATGTAGTAAAAGTAAACAGTATTAAAACAAAACCTGCAGACAGCCCGGAAATGCTGGCGCAGCAGGCGGCCACACGTTTATCTGCCATACGCAGCCAGGGTAACAACTGGTATGAAGGATTAAGAAAACAGGCAACCATAAAAGACAGCCGCAGTAAAATGTTTTAATAAAAATTTCCTGATAACGATAATTCAAAAGCCGGCTCATTTAAATGGGCCGGTTTTTTTGCTTTAAATTTGCAGCATGAGCGAAACATTTGTAAACAAGGTGGCCGACAGTGGAATTATCACGCTGAATCTTGAAGATTACTATCCCAAACAAAGCATCGCAGTTTTTGATATGAAAGATTATCTTTTTATGGGATTGATTTTAAAAGAAAAAGATTTCAGAGAATCATTAAAAGAAATTGACCTTTCTTTATTTTCAAATAAAGTGGTGGCTCTTACCTGTAGTGCCGATGCAGTAATACCCATGTGGGCATATATGCTTGCTGCAAGTGCCCTGCAACCCGTGGCAAAAGAAATTATTTTTGGTAATGAAGCAGATGCGGCCAAAACAATACTAATAAAAAACATTGCAGCAATACAGCCGGGTGAATATGCAGACAAACGTGTAGTTATAAAAGGCTGTGGAGATTTGCCCGTTACAGAATCTGCTTATGTAGAAATTACCAAATTACTAAGGCCGGTAGCCAAAAGCATCATGTATGGCGAGCCATGCAGTACAGTTCCGGTTTATAAAAAAGCAGTATCAAAATAATAGAAAATAAAAAAAGGGTAAAAATTTTACCCTTTTTTGTTCGTATAATTTTTAATAACCTCTCCGGTTTCTGTCATTATTGTATCCGCCACCTCCGCTGCTTCCTCCACGGTTGCCTCCACCACCTGGTGGTGGGCCACTGCGCTCTTCTGCCTCTTTAATTACCAATGGCTTTTTACCAAGAGAAATTCCGTTCATACTGTCCATTGCATCGGTGCCTTCTGCACGGTCGGGCATTTCTACAAAACCAAAGGCACGGCTCTTGCCGGTTTCTCTGTCTATGGCTACTTTGGCAGACGTTACCGTTCCAAATTTTTCAAATATTTCTTCCAGTTCTGCATCATCAAGATCGTAAGGAAGACCTGCTACAAAAAGCTTCATACTAGGTTTATTTTTTGTAAATGTATAAAACTTATCCAATCATGTATATTATTGTGCAGAAAATATCTTCGGCACGATCTTTTAATAGGTTTAAAATAAAATTAAAAACACATGAATAAATTAATAAGAGGTTTAATTGCAGGTTACGGAGCTAAGAAATTAGGCGGAGGCTGCCTGGGTACCGTGGTGGTATTTTTAATAATATGGTGGGCACTTGGCAGTTGCTGATTTGCGAACACCTTATTTAAAAATAAAAAAACCGGGCAATATGATTACCCGGCTTTGTGTTTAGATTGTTTTTTTAATTGTCAATAATTTTTATCAGCATTCCTTTTGTAACGGGTGCCGTTCTTAGCATACCATTAAGTATAGCCAGTTCTTCCATTCTTTTATCCTCTACTCTAAACGCTTTAAGCGCCTGTTCCAGTGTGCTGTTGGCTGTTACCGTTTTAATACGAACCCTTTCCGGCTTTTTATTAATCTTAGCCGCATCGGTTAGCTTTTTAAAACTTTGCATGCAGCTTGTAAAAAATCCTGCATAATTATTAAAAGTTGCTGTTGCAGAAACGCCCAGCATATGATAAATAACGGCACCATCCTGTATAAGATAAGAGAGGGTTCTTATAGGTTGCTGCTGCTGTTGCTGTTGAGGATCCGGCTTGTTGTCCGCCACCATTGCAAGAGCCCTCAATCCATTTACGTTTACTTCCTTAGATTCTATTACCTGCAAATTGTTTTGCTGCAGTACTGCCTGGCCGGCTTCCTCAATTGTTTTTCCTGGAGCAAGTGTCATCATCATTAAAGCCTGCCCATCTTGTGGAGCCATTTGCACTCTTTGTGGAGTGTTTTGATACTTCCATCCCTGTGGTATGTTAAACTGAAATTTTAATTCGGGATGATAAAAAACACTGTTTTCCAAAAACCCCTGTCGTGGATCTTCGCCATACACCAAACCTTCAATTCTTCTCAGGTACATATCCCGGTTTATTTGAGGATTGGTAAGATTTAATTTTTGTTTCCATTCTGTAGCCAGCTGAGCTACTGCAATATTCCTGTCGCCAGGATTAGGGTGTGTAGATAAAAAATCCGGAAGCTCTGCTGCACCGGAGGCCTGGCTTTGTCTTGCCAGTGTGTTAAAGAATCCTGCCATTTGCTGAGCATCGTAATTTATTTTAGATGAGTATTCTACCCCAAGGCGGTCACTTTCTCTTTCTGCATCTCTTCCAAATTTTAAAAACAATAAACCAAGCCCCTGCGATGCCTGCTCTGCAAACCTGCCCAGCTCTGGTTTAATAATAATGCCAGCTATTAATCCTAACTGGCTAAACACCTGTTTGCTCTGCTGCACTACAGTGTGGCGTGCAGTTATATGACCTATCTCGTGGCCCAGCACACCGGCTAACTCTGCTTCGTTATTAAAGTGGGCCATGATGCCACGGGTAAAATAAACATAACCCCCCGGCACAGCAAAAGCATTTAATACATCAGAGTCTACCACTTTAAATTCATAGTTTAACTGGGGCCGGTGAGATATGGCAGCCATGGCTTTACCTTTTTCTGTAATAAAAGCCTGCAAAGCTTTATCATCATATAAACCATACTGTGCCACTATTTGCGGATCGGCTTCCTGGCCCATGGCTATTTCCTGGGCTTCGCTCATGAGCACCACCTGCCTTTTTCCGGTAACGGGGTTGCGGGCACAGGTACTAAGCAAAAATAAAAAAGCTACAAGGGTTACAGGTAATTGTAAACGTTTCATACCGTTATATTTTATGAAATACAAAATTGAAAAATAGATTAATTATTTAATAAGATACAATTTTTGTTCCTTAAATTTTGGGGCAGGCACAGCTTAAATTTCTGGTAAAAATTTTGCCGGTTATTTTCCTAAAATCAAATACGAGGCTTTTTAAAATTACTAAGTTTTAAAAAGAAGGAAATTCGGCATCCATCTTTTTTAGCATCATCAGATTTTTTTTTGCCGCCTTCAGATGTCGCCAACCCTGCACTATACCCCACATTTTTATTCCCTGCTCTTTATTATAGCGTGAAATAAGAAAAAGCATTTTCCAGTGATGAAGTATAATGGCGCAAGCCTGCCAAAGGCTGTAGGGGTTGGCATAAATATGTTGTGTACCGGCACCGGCGCCATTAAATTCAAGAATAGAAAAATTTTTCCCTTTTTTAAAATCGGCTACACTGCTGCATTTAATATCATAGCGTCCGTAAAAAAACTTTCCGGAGTATTTGCTCAGGCCGTCAAAAATCTGCATCATGGCATCATTAATTTCATCATCAATACCAATAAGGTTACCGCCCTGGTTGCGGTTGCTGGCATAAGAAAGAAGATAAATTTCACCAGCAGGCAATATTTCTTTTAGCCTTTTCTCATGCCTGGCTATTATGGCTTCTTTTTTAAACCTTATACCATTATGCTGTATAATTAAGTCTTCAACAGTACAGCTGCCAGTACCGGTAATATAAGGAGGTTCTTTTTTTAAAAGCCCCGATACCGTTCCTTTTGCCTGGTTGGGCATACGGTAATAAAAAGCCCCTATTTCTACAGGATAATTTATCATTTCCTGCACCAGGTATTCTATGGGTATGGTATCATGATATAATTTTAACTGCTGTGCATTTGTTATTTTTCTAAACATAAAACCCATCATTCCCACATTTGGTTTTACAATAAAGGGATAGCTAAATCCTGCAGCGGCTACCTGTTTTTCTGCTTCTTCAAAACATATAGATGGATTTATATAAATGGTATGAGGATAAGAGCCCGGCGGCAACTGATCGTACATTTCTTTTTTTCCCTCTCCTTCAAAACCACCAAAAGTAAGCGTGGGGTTGGATGATGTAAAAAACCAGGGCGTGCCGGAGCGTATGCAATACCATATCCACACCGGCGTGATGGGAATATATTTTGCATGATGATGCCATGTTTGCCAGTGGGTAATTTTATACAGAATATCCTTAAACTTCATCGAACCCCAAAAATAGGAAGGATTTCTTTTTGTTGTGCCGATATTTGTAATGGCCTTATTCAATAAAGATATTTTTATACAGGTATTAATTTTACCCCGATGACAAAAAAACTATTTTACTTAATACTGCTTAGCGCTTTTACAGCATGCAATACCACAGAAAAACAAAAGGAACCCGTTACTAAAGATGTGCCAAAGCCGCAAACGGACAGCCTCGTTGGTCAGCAGCAATTACCTGTATATAATCCCGAAACAAAATTATATGTGTGGAAGAGTGCTTACGATTATACTAAAACAAAAAACCCGGAAATGGGTAATGATGTTTTAAAT
>JAYVGA010000472.1:0-8403 GCA_043772635.1 Chitinophagaceae bacterium | reverse complement strand
GCCCCGAAGTAAAATTTTTAGGAAAGCAGGAACAGATGGAAGACATACTTCCCATAGCAGATTTATTTTTATTGCCCAGCGAATATGAAAGTTTTGGCCTGGCAGCATTAGAAGCCATGGCAGCACGGGTACCTGTTATAAGCACCAATGCAGGGGGTTTGCCAGAAATTAATATTGATGGTTATTGCGGCTATATGAGTAATGTAGGCGATGTAGAAGACATGAGCAGGAATGCCATAACTATTTTAAAAGACGATGCTACTTATCAAACCTTTAAAGCCAATGCACTGGCACAGGCTAAAAAGTTTGACATTTCTAATATTGTACCTATCTACGAAAAATTATACGAAAGATTGCTCTGATATTTATTTTCTGCGCAACCATTTTTCAGGATCAAAGTTGCTGGTTTCGTTACTCATAAAAAAATCTATTGCGCCCACACCCTGCAAATCTGCAGCTACCTTACCTATGGTTTGCCCGGTAGATACATCCTGGCCGATTCTTACATTTACACCGGTTAAATTACTGTAGGTAGTAAAATATTTTCCATGCTGAATAATAACTACCTGCATATCTTCTATAGCCAGCACATTAGATACGGTACCTGCAAACACAGATTTTACCGGGCTTCCAATATCTGTAGAAATGGTTATGTTTGTAATTACAATATCACTTCCGCTGGGTAGTTTATTTAGGCCGTGATGCATCATTACATAACCTTTATCTACCGGCCAGGGCAATGATCCCCTGTTTTTTTCAAAACTTGTATTAAGTGCGGTATTTTCTGCATTTAATAATACACTTGTTCCTTCTGGTTTTCTTACAGTAGTTTTAGTTGAACCCACAGAGCCGGTATTATTTCCTGTACCTACTTTAGCGGGATTTGTTTTTGCTGTATTTTTTTCATCCAGTTTTTCCCGGTCTTTTCTTTTGCGTTCTTCTGATGCAGCTTTTGCTATGGCTTCTTTTCTTGCGGCTTCCTGCGCTTTTTTAATGGCACTGGCAATAGCGTTGCTTACTTTTTGCATTTGCTTTTTCTTGGCAGCAATCTGGTTGTTCAGTGTTTTTCCCTGCTTCTTAAGTTCGGCCAGTATGCGGTCTTTTTCTTTTTGCTGAGATTCCAGCGCAGAGAGTTCTTTACTCTGCGTTTGAAGTGTGGTACTTTTTTGTTTTTTACTTCCGCCAAGATCTGCTATTCTTTTTTTGCGGAGTTCCTGTGTACGCAAAATATTTTCGCCCTGTATCTCCTGGTAATTTCTATAACTTTTTAAATAGGCTACCCTTTTTATGGCATCGTTAAAACTGGAGGCAGAAAAAATAAAATTAAGAAACTGGTAATTGCTGCGGTTTTTATACGCATATACCATGCTCTTTGCATACTCCCGCTTTAGCGTATCGAGTAAACGGTCGTAACGGTTTACATCTTTTTGAATGCTGAAAATATTATTATCCAGTATGCGGAGATCTTTGCTTATGTTATCAATCACCCTGTCCTGCAGGGCCACTTTATTATTAATGAGTTTCCATTGCAGCAGGTTTTCTTTTGTTTTAGCTTTATTGCTGCTCAGCTGTTTTTCTGTTTCTTCAATTTCTCTGCGCAACTGCTGGCGCTGCTTTTCCAGCTCTTCCCGGTTTTGTGCCAGGGAAACCAGGGATACGATACAAAAAAAGAAAAAAGAAAAAATATATTTTAGCATAACCAGAACGTTTAGGGGTATTACAAAAAAACATGATTTTAAGAACGGGGTATTTTGGATACATTTAAAAATTAACTAAAAGGGTTGTGAGCCTTATTAAAAAATGTAATTCTTTAACCGATTTTTTTTAAGGTTAAAACTACCCTTCTGCATTCCAATAAAAATAACGATTATTTCTTCTTATAATTTTTGGGAACAGAAAGTGTCACTGATAATTCTTTGTTAAACTCAAACTGTTTAAAATTAAGACGTATGTCTATTTTGTTTTTTTCTGATATTATAATCTGCCTCTTCGTAGAAAAAAACTGATCATTGTTTTTTACATAATCATCGTAAGTAATACTTGCAGTTCTGTTCCTGTTTATATCCACATCATCCAGTTTACTATGCTGTAATAAATTATTATTTGCAGAAAGGGTAACCAGGTTTTTAAAATCATCGCCTATGGCAAACACGAGTACAAGTTCTCCCAGTTTTTTAAAAGCAGCATTACTGTCATTAAAAAATACTGGGTTGCCAAGCAGCATATCCTGTATGGTTTTATAGTCAAAAGGTATTTGTGTAACTTCCTGCAGGTAATCTAATGAGCGGTACTGCACTTCCTTTTCCTGCTTGTTCATTAATATCACACTGTCTTTTGTTATCCGTATTCGATACACTTCAATATTAAGAAAGGTGGCACTCAGCGATATCCATATAGCACTGTCTTTTATCATTCTTAAAGTAGCTGTAATATCAGGCTGTTTTCCTTTTGCATCTTCTATATCTACTTTTATTTTGGCAGAAAAAGTTTTAAAGTTTATATAATTTTTGGCAAGATTATCAACCGTGTTTTTTACCAGTATCAAAGAATCTTTAGAATATTCATCAGTATTTAATACACCCACAGAATCTTTGGGAGCAATTGCTTTATTAATAGCCTTGGTGGTTTTACAGCCCATCCAAAAAAAAGGCAAACAGAAAATAATAAATATAAAAAATAGTTTCATGTAAAAATTTAATAAAGTTCATTTAATACCCGTATGGCCAAATCCGCCACCGCCTCTTACTGTATCATTCAATTGCTGTACCAATATAAATTGTGCAATAGTTATTTTACCAAATATCATTTGTGCTATGCGTTCTCCAAAGCTTATGGTTTGTTCTTCATTGCTGAGGTTAATGAGCAATACTTTTATTTCGCCCCTGTAGTCGCTGTCTATTGTACCCGGAGTATTAAGGCAGGTGAGACCTTTATTTACTGCAAGCCCGCTGCGGGGTCTTATTTGCGCTTCGTAACCCAGGGGGATTTCTACAAATAAGCCGGTAGGAATTAAAAACCGTTCCAATGGTTTTAAGGTAATGGGAGTTTCATTGCTGGCTCTTATATCCATACCCGAAGAACCTTCTGTAGCATAATGCGGAAGTTGGTTTGCAGACTTATTAATAATATTAATGTTTAACATACTCATGTTTAGTAAAAATTTTTGGTGATTGTTTTTATAAAGTTTTATACAAATAATTTTTATTTTGAAACCAACAACACAGTAGCATAAGCCACCAACCCTTCTTCTCTTCCGGCAAAACCCATTTTTTCTGTTGTGGTAGCTTTAATAGAAATATCGTTAACAGAAATATGCAGTATGCCCGCTATTGCCTCCTGCATTTGTGCTGCATACTGCATTATTTTAGGTTGTTCAAGGCAAACAGTACTATCAATATTTACAACAGCATATCCCTTTTGGCTGATAAGCTCATACGTTTTGTGCAGTAATTTTTTGCTGTCTATATTCAGATAAGTATTATCTGTATTGGGAAAATGTTTGCCAATATCGCCCAGGCATAATGCTCCAAGCAAAGCATCACAAATAGCATGTAATAAAACATCTGCGTCGCTGTGCCCTGTTGCTCCCTTATGATGAGGAATCTGAACGCCCCCCAGCCAAAATGCTCTTCCTTCTTCTAATTGATGAAAATCTACACCCGATCCAATCCTGTAATTCATAAGCGCTATTTGGGTAAAGTTCTGTAAAACGTTCGTAAAAAAAAAGCGTCCCGTTTTTGGGACGCTTTTACATAAATATTATTTTGAGGCTTATTCTTTTTCGTTATCTAAATCAAACGACAGTGAAAAACGTAATGTATTTGATAATGGATTACGGTTAATACCGGCACCAGAAGGTAAAAGATAAGAGAAGTTTAATCCAAACATATTATACTTTAAACCTGCACCCACAGAAAAGTATTTACGGTTTCCTTTATCGGGGCTTTCATAAAAATAACCCGCTCTTACTGCAAACTGTTCTTTGTACCAGTATTCTGCACCTAAAGATGCGGTTACCTCTTTTAATTCTTCAGAGCCACCACCTGCAGCATCACCAAACGAACTGAACCAGCTACTCACAACTCCTTTAGAACGATATTTAACCAAGCCGGCACTATCTCCTACAATTGGAGGTGTAGGTACCAGTAATTTATTAAGGTCAAGCGCAAAAGTTACTTTATTATCTGCATCAAATACTTTTGTATATGCACCACCTGCACCAAAATTAGCAGGTATAAAATCTTTTTGATTGGCATCCTGTGTGTAAGAAATTTTACCTCCCAGGTTGCTTAAGGTAACTCCCCAGTTAAAACCGGCACCAGTTTCCTGCAATCCGTTATGAAAGTAATGCAGGTCTGCTGCTACGGTAGTGCCTTTTTTATAAGTAACCCCATTTACAGAACCACCTGCCAGATCAGAACTTATATAACGAAGCCCAATACCCAGGCCTGATTTTCCGGATAATTTTCTTGAATATCCAACATCAATTCCAAATTCACGTGGGCGAAATGACTGTAACTGATTACCGCTATTATCTGTAAACTGAATGTTACCCAGGCTAAAATACCTAAGTCCCACTGATAAAGCCTGAAATTCATCTAACTGATGATATCCTGATATAGAAGCCAGGTAAACATCGTTTAAATCTAAATCGGAAAGCCAGGGGGTATAAGTAACCCCGATATTAGTTTTAGTTTTTGCAAACATAATTTTTCCGAGGTTCCAGAAATTTGAGTAAGCATCAGCAGATGTTGCAATACCTACTTCACCC
The DNA here is from genome assembly GCA_043772635.1 of Chitinophagaceae bacterium. GTDB lineage: Bacteria > Bacteroidota > Bacteroidia > Chitinophagales > Chitinophagaceae > Ferruginibacter. Next base: position 3,632 of record JAYVGA010000472.1, on the reverse strand, counting down.
ATACCGCCACTTCGGGCATCAGGAGATATTCTTAAAAAAGGTACAGCAGTAGTTACTACGTTAATAGGGTTTGCTGATTGAGCGATGGCACCGGTAGTTATACCTGCCAATAGCATAACTAAGGCAGAAATTTTCAAAGTTGCTTGTTTCATGCGATTATTTTGTCTTGATTAGGTAGACTTGCCTCAATAAGCGTTTGTTTTAATGTTTTATTTGTTTACAAAAAATTGTTTACTTGCTCTAAAAGATAGGTAAAATTATAAATTATTGTTAAATAAAATAGCTTAAACCTTTTAAATGTAGTATTTTTTTACAGGGTTAAAAAAATAGTTTTACAAACCTACTAAAGAAACCGTCGCAAATATGTAAAACAAACGTTGCAACAAAAAAAATATTTTATAAAAGGGATTGATTTACGGGTTTTTATTTATGACATGGCGGAAACAAAGAAAGTTGCTTGCGCTATTTTATTTATTTCATCCAATTTAAAACAATTCTTTAACCTACCCGTTTGCATTAAAGTATTTATATTCGCATGATTGTACACCCCAGAATACAATAATAAAGAAAACCTTTCGTTAAATAATTTGCTAAACGAATGCACATGCAAAAAATAATCTCAGGAAAAAATCTAATGCTGGTAGCTATAGCTGCCCTTTCTCTAAGTGCCTGTAAAAACGGTGGCTTATTTAAAAAGAAAACAGGAAAGTCTGGTGTTACAGGCTGGAACTATGATGACAAAAACATGGGTAATTTCCATGTGGCTAAAGTAAAGTACCCCAAAGCGGGTCCCGGTCTTGTATTTGTACAGGGTGGCTCTTTTGTAATGGGTGCTAAAGATGAGGATGTAATGGGGGATTGGAATAATGTACCACGCCGTGTTACCGTTCCTTCTTTCTTTATAGACGAAACAGAAGTAGCCAACGTACATTACAGGGAATACCTTTATTGGCTGGACAATACGTTTAGTGGTGATACTACTATAATGTACAAAGCCCTTCCCGATACACTGGTATGGAGAGAGGAACTGGCTTACAACGAACCTTATGTAGAATATTACTTCAGGTATCCATCTTATAATTATTATCCTGTTGTGGGTGTAAAATGGGAGCAGGCACATGATTTTTGTATATGGAGAAGTGATCGTGTAAATGAACTGAAACTGATAGAAAAAGGCTATCTTAAAAAAGATGCCGCCAAAAGAGAAATGAAAGGTGGTGGAGCCGAGGGTTCTTTTAATACAGAAACTTACCTGATGAATCCGGATATGATTCAGGGCAGAGGTAAACCAAAAAAATCTGACATTAAAGATGTAAATGGTAAACCTCGTTCTACTGTAAGAATGGAAGATGGTATTCTTAATATGGGTTACCGCCTGCCTACAGAAGCAGAGTGGGAATATGCAGCTTACGGATTATTGGATCAAAACCCGAGCCCACGTAAAAAAGAGAAAGGTTCTGGTGAAGAATTACGTACTAACCAGCAGATATATTCCTGGAGTAAAAATCCTAATGGTTTAAGAGATAACCGCAGGGGTAGCTGGCAGGGTAAGTTTCTTGCAAACTTTAAGCGTGGCAGTGGCGATAACATGGGTATTGCAGGTGGCCTAAACGACAGGGCTGCTATTCCAGGCCATGTAAAATCATTTTATCCTAATGCATTTGGTATTTACAATATGAGTGGTAATGTGAGTGAGTGGGTGGGTGATGTGTACAGGCCAATGACTTCTACAGATGCACAGGACTTTAACTATTTCCGTGGTAATAAATTTCAAAAATATTATAAGAACAGTTCTGGAGAGTACGAAAGAGACAGCATGGGCAGGCTGAAGAAAACAGATATTTCTGATGAAGAAGTAAAAAACCGTACCAACTACCAGAGAAACAATGTAATTAATTATTTAGATGGTGACTCTGCAAGCCAGGTAACCTACGGTTATGGTGTTACCTCACTTATCAGCGACCGTTCCAGGGTTATTAAAGGAGGCAGCTGGAATGACAGGCCTTATTGGTTATCGCCGGGAGCCCGCCGTTTTATGGAAGAAGATCAGGGTGCCAGCACCGTTGGTTTCCGTTGTGCTCAAACTTATTTAGGCCCGCCGGAAGGACCAGGGTTTAAAGAAGGTAATATCTTTGGAGCAAGAAGACAAAATTCAAGAAAGAAAAAATAATTAAAAACCATATTTTTTAAAACCTCCCCAACAGGGAGGTTTTTTTATGCAGATAGTTAATGCATATTCCTATTTTTGAAAAATGAACATAGCCGATCTTTATACACTTTTTTTACAACACCCATCTGTACAAACGGATACCAGGAAATTACAAAAAGGAGATATTTTTTTTGCACTGAAAGGGCCAAATTTTAATGGTAATGAATATGTACAAAAAGCTTTGGAAGCAGGTGCATCTTTTTGTGTTTGCGATGAAGCTGCTGCAGAAACAAATGAACAGGTTATATTGGTACAAAACAGCCTGCACTGCCTGCAGCAACTGGCTAAGCATCATCGGCAAAAGTTTAATATCCCCTTTATTGCCATTACCGGAAGCAATGGCAAAACAACCACCAAAGAATTAGTAAATGAAGTTCTCTCTACAACTTATAAAACGTATACCACCGAAGGCAATCTTAATAATCATATTGGCGTGCCACTTACGCTTTTAAAAATAAAAAAAGGTGCTGCCATAGCTGTTATAGAAATGGGGGCTAATCATCAAAAAGAAATAGAAAGTTATTGTGAATATACCTTGCCCACGCATGGCATTATTACAAATTGCGGCAAGGCACACCTGGAAGGTTTTGGTGGAGAAGAAGGAGTAAAAAAAGGGAAAGGAGAATTATTTGATTTTCTCGGGAGTACCGGTGGCACTGCTTTTATAAACGCTGATTATGATTACCTGCAGGAAATGAGCAAGGGCATAACAAAAATAATAAGGTATGGCCAAAAAAATGGAGACATAACCGGTAATATTATAGAAGATGATACTTACCTGCAGGTGGCTGTAACCAAAGGTGCAGCCTTACCTTTAATAAAAACACAATTGGTAGGAGGATATAATTTGCCCAATATTCTCACAGCCGTATGTGTAGGTAAATATTTTAATGTTCCTGACGAAAAAATAAAATGGGCACTGGAGAACTACAGCCCCACCAACAGCAGATCTCAACTGAAGCATATTAACAGCAATAAAATTATCCTTGATGCCTACAACGCCAATCCTACCAGCATGAAGGCAGCTATAGAAAACTTTGCGGGTATGGAAGGAGATAAAAAGATTTTGATATTGGGTGCAATGATGGAACTGGGCCAAAGCAGCGGAGAAGAACATGCAGAAATTGTAAAACTCATTTTAAAATACAATTGGCAAAATGTAGTACTGGTAGGTAAAGATTACAGCAATCTTCCCGGCAATTTTCTGCATTTTACCAATGCCGGCCAGGCAAAAGAATGGTATAGGCTTCAAAATTTTGAAAATGCACAGGTACTCATTAAAGGATCAAGAAGCATGCAGATGGAAAAGGTAATAGAATGATTTTAATAAGACAGCAATAGCACTTACATTTGCATCCCACAAAACAAATGGAGACGTGTCCGAGTGGTTGAAGGAGTCCCGATGCATCGGGAGAAAGTGCGT
>JAYVGA010000471.1:0-3580 GCA_043772635.1 Chitinophagaceae bacterium | reverse complement strand
TTTACTCATTTCTTTTTTTATCACTCTAAATCTTTCTGCAATGAGAAGAATTGTTATGTTATTTTTTATAATGGCCGCAGCCCTTGTTTTTGCCAGCTCCTGTGCCAGGGGTATTTCGCCCTACGAAGCTGCAAATGGAAAAGCAAAATGCGGCAGGTATCTCCGTTAAATGCTACAAAAAAATCTTAACATTTGTGTACATAAACAACCCATGGTATAAGTGGCAGTTAATGTAAATGGTTTATCTTTACCTCCTAAATTTTAAGCTATGTTTTTAAATATGATGAACTCAGTATTACTATTTTCATTGCCCGGCGGCGGTGAATGGATATTGATAATTTTAGTGGTTCTATTATTATTTGGAGGTAAAAAAATTCCTGAACTGATGAGAGGAATTGGGAGAGGCATGCGGGAGTTTAACGATGCCAAGAGTACGGTAAAAAATGAGATAGAAGAAGGTATGAAAGATAAGCCTGTTACAAAACAGGAGGCTACTACCACCACTACTCCATAATAATACTTTTAAAAAAAATTCCGGGCCGAAGTGTATTACAAGTTTACTGTTTTATAACAGCAGCTGTAGTGCGCTTCGGTTTATTTATATTATTACCATCCTGCACAGCAGCAATATTATTTATGTATTCTTTCAGGAACATACCACAGTATCACAGGCAACTGCAGCAGGAGGATACTACCTGCTATGATGCAGTGCAGCATTACCTTACAGCCATTGAAAATAATAAACAGCTTAATGCTTTTGTAGAAGTGTTTGCAACTGAAGCACTGCAGAAGGCAACCCAACTGGATATGGCAAGGAAGGCAGGCAGACCATTAAAAAAACTGCATGGTGTTGTAATTGCCATTAAAGATGTAATCTGCTATGCAGGGCATAAAGTTTCTGCATCATCTGCCATATTAAAAAACTTTACATCGCTTTACACCGCCACAGCCTTACAATACCTTTTAGATGAAGATGCCATAATTATTGGCAATTGCAACTGCGATGAGTTTGCCATGGGCAGTACCAACGAAAACTCTGTTTATGGCAAAGTGCTTAATGCATTAAACCAAACAAAAGTTCCGGGCGGATCATCTGGCGGAAGTGCCGTAGCGGTACAGGCAGGAATGTGCATGCTTAGCCTTGGCAGCGATACCGGCGGGTCTGTGCGACAGCCCGCAGATTTTTGTGGTGTTATTGGTATTAAACCTTCGTACGGCCAAATATCCAGGTATGGCCTGCTGGCATATGCTTCATCTTTTGATCAGATAGGTATGTTTGGTAATAACCTGGATGATGTGGCATTGCTGCTTTCTATTATGAGCAAAAATGACCCGATGGATAGCACCATGGTAGCTGCTTCATCTGAAAACTTATTTCCCGTAACGGTAGAAAGCGAAAAAAAATTCAGGTACTGTTATTTTTCGCAGGCATTAAATCATCCATCGCTGGATAAAGAAATGCAGCTAAAAATTAAAGCGCTTATACAGGATCTTAAAGCCGATGGCAATATTGTAGAAGAAATTGATTTTGATTTGCTGGATTATATTGTACCTGCCTATTATGTATTAACTACGGCCGAAGCCAGCAGCAATTTATCAAGGTACGATGGTATTAGATATGGCCATCAGAGTTTAAGGCCCGCAAAAGATTTAAATGAATTTTACTTAAACAACAGAACCGAAGGTTTTGGCCTGGAGGTAAAACGGAGAATTATGCTGGGCACCTTTGTATTAAGCACAGGGTATTACGACGCCTATTACAGCAAAGCACAAAAAATAAGGGCGCTACTGGTGCAAAAAATGGATGAGATTTTTACAAACTATGATGTAATCCTTATGCCTACCAGCCCCCAAACTGCATTTAGTGTTGGCCAAAATGATAAAGATCCCATTGCCATGTACCTGGCAGATATTTATACCGTACTGGCAAACCTTACAGGAATAGCAGCTATTTCTCTGCCCCTGTTTTCACACACTAATAACATGCCCTTTGGATTACAGGTTATGGGAAACAAAGCAGATGAGCTAACTTTGCTGCAGGTTTCAAAACAGTTGTTGCATCACTATCAAACAAAAAAAGTTCTGCTATAAGAATGAAAATAAAGTTTATTATATATGGTTTAATAGTATTGCTACAGGTAAATGTGCAGGTAACAGCACAGCAGGTTCCTGTATCGGAAATTATTATTGCACCCGATAATATCATAAAAGATTCTGCCAAAGAAGATGAAATAATTAATGAAATAATAAGTACAAAAAAAATTCCTCAAAAAGATAAGGTTCAATATTTCAGCCAGCTTACGAGGTATGGTTTTAAAAATCTTTTTTCAAAATATTCTTATAATCCCCAACTGCCTTACAGCAGCCAGGTAAATCCCTATGCAGAAGGTTATATGCAGGACTACCTTAAAAATCACAGTAAATCGCTTATAAGAATGAAGGATTGGGGAACTCCCTATTTTAATTTGATAGACAATATTTTTGCGCAATATGGCCTGCCAAAAGAATTAAAATACCTGGCAGTTATAGAAAGCAATCTTAGTACAAGCGCCACAAGCTGGGTGGGTGCCGGCGGGCCATGGCAGTTTATGCCTTATACCGCAAGGGAATATGGCCTGGTGGTAAACGGTAGTTTTGATGAACGCAGGGATTATTACAAAAGCACCCACGCAGCAGCAAGGTATTTGCTTACCCTGTACAAACAAATGCACGATTGGCTGCTGGTTATTGCAGCTTACAATGGTGGCCCCGGCAGGGTATACAGTGCTATTAAAAGAAGTGGCAGCCGCAATTTCTGGACGCTGCAGTACAACCTGCCTGAAGAAAGCCGCAATCATGTTAAAAAATTTATTGCCACTCATTATATTATGGAAGGTGCTCAAAGCAGTGGCAGCAGTACCGCTTTTAATGCAGGTATGGGCGCATACAACGGTATGGGAGCAGGAGCAGCAGGCATCAGTAATCCTTACAGCAATAAACCTACCTTATCTACAGCAGAAATGGAACTGGCAGAAACGCAGAATATTTCAGGCAAATACAATTCGGTAATCATTGCAAAAAATCTTACTATGGATATTGCTTTGTTTAACCGCTACAACCCACAATTTGATGCGTTACTAAATGCCAATGGCCAGTTTGAAATGATACTTCCTGCCGATAAAATGCAATTGTTTTTGGCCAACAAATACCAGATATTAAATGAATGTGTGCAAATGCTTTTGGGAGATAATGATGTACCAAATAACAAAACTGTTTATCCCGCCAGGTATAACCGCAGCAAAAAGAAGAGCTCATAAATTTGATTTTTCTAAGACGCTGTTTAAAAATAGTTTTTTCTCTTAATATTATTTTTTGCCGCAGATTCGCAGATTAAATCTGCGAATCTGCGGCATTTTTTTAATAAAACTTCAGCAGAAAAGTTTTTGATCTATGTTGGCTGCAAGCCGCATTAAGGGTTACGACTTTACTCCTCCTCCAGCACTTTTATTATTGCCGCAGCCTTAAGCATACTCTCTTCATACTCCTCTTCTGCAATGCTGTTAAAAGTAATACCGCCTCCGGCAGAAAAAGACAAATACCG
>JAYVGA010000470.1:0-2970 GCA_043772635.1 Chitinophagaceae bacterium | reverse complement strand
CTGAACCAGCAAATGGCCAACAGCCTTTCGCTGAAAAATAATTTACTCATCATCTGTGGTCATTACAAGGGCGTAGACCAACGGGTAAGAGATCATTTTATTACCAAAGAAATTTCTATTGGCGATTATGTGCTCAGCGGTGGAGAACTGGCCGCTGCAGTATTAACCGATGCTATTGGCCGCTTAATTCCCGGGGTATTAAATGACGAAACTTCTGCCCTCAGCGATTCGTTCCAGGATAATTTACTGGCACCACCTGTTTATACCAGGCCCGAAGATTTTCGTGGCTGGAAAGTACCACCGGCATTAATGAGTGGCAATCATAAACTCATTGATGAATGGAGGCACGAACAATCTTTGGAGCATACCAAAAACAAGCGACCTGATTTGTTAGACAAAAATGAACTGTAAATAAAAATTTGCACGCAGCAAATAAATTCTTTTACATTTTTTATAAATCAATTATTTTTTACCAGGGTCATATTATATTAAAAAAAAGCCCTGCTAATGCAGGGCTTTAGAATAAGACAGGTTTAAATATTAATTGCTGAATATTTTTTCATCTACCGGAACATTGGAGGATATTTTATCAAAAACGATGGTTCCCTGCATGGTAACATTTGTATAGGCAAACCAAAAACCCTCTTCATTTTTCTTATAATCAGAAAAGCTGGTTTCCATATCCATCTCCTGGCCCTGCACCATTGCTTTGGAAGAAGTTTTTACAACAAAATTAGAAACCGCATCTATAAAATAAAATACGTTGCTGCCATTTCTCAGGATCTTTAATTTATATGCATCTTTTCCATCTACTTTTTCTGTACCTACATATTCAACTGAATACCCTTTTTCCTTGTAATTAAATAGTGAACCATGTACATCAAATTGATTCTGGATACTTTTTAATTGCTCTGGCTCCATTGCCTTTGGCTCTGTTTGCTGCATTACCGGCATGTAAACCCACCCAGCTTTTGTATTAGCCAATTGAAAATTGGAAGTACCCATTATTTCCATATCCAGGCGCATACCAACCATGTGTTTTTTGGTAATAGTTAAAGGAACATCAATACCCTGTGTACTCATACTACCTTCCATTTTTACCGTTTTAAGAGATTCTAGTTTTTCTGCACCACCCATGGCGGCCACATATTTGTTTACAATTTCATCTGCAGTTTGTGCCGTAGAAGTAAAGCATATCAAACTCATGATTGCTATCAAAAATATTTTCATTGTATTATTTGTTTTAATTTTATTGATAAAATAATTTCTATTAACCGGCGGCAAGATAATATAAAAAAATAATTGCACATAGTTTTTCAATTCCTTTTACCATGTTTAACAACCACTTATAATATTCATTAAAAACTTATTAATGTTCACATCATTTATCATACAGGGAAATATTGCAGATATCCCCAAAAAAAGAATTTTTTACGGAGAAGTGGAGGTGCAGGAAGGTAAAATTTTGTATGTAAAAGAACTCAATGAAAACCCGGATAAGAATTTTCCTTATATAACACCGGGTTTTATAGATAGTCATGTACACATAGAAAGCAGTATGCTGGTACCATCTGAATTTGCAAAACTTGCTGTGGTGCATGGCACTACAGGCACCATCAGCGATCCGCATGAAATAGCCAATGTATGCGGGCTTAAAGGAGTAGAATTTATGATTGAAAACGGGAATACCGTTCCTTTTAAATTTCATTTTGGAGCACCCAGTTGCGTGCCTGCAACTATTTTTGAAACAGCCGGTGCAGCCCTGCACGCAACAGATGTGGAACTGCTGCTAAGCAGGCCAGAAATAAAATACCTGAGCGAAATGATGAATTTTCCGGGAGTACTGCAGGGAGATGAAGAAGTAATGAAAAAAATAGCGGCTGCAAAAAAATACAACAAACCTGTAGATGGTCATGCACCAGGTCTTAGGGGAGCCATGGCTAAAAAATATATTGATGGCGGCATAACCACCGATCATGAATGTTTTACGGCAGAAGAAGCCCTGGATAAATTGAGCTTTGGTATGAAGATTCTTATACGGGAAGGAAGTGCTGCCAAAAATTTTGAAGCGTTGATAGACCTGATGCATATTCATTACCCAAACATGATGTTTTGCAGCGATGACAAACACCCGGACAGTCTTGCAGAGGGTCATATAAATTTATTATGTGCAAGAGCAGTATCCAAAGGCATTGATATATTTAAAGTACTGCAGGCGGCCTGCATAAATCCAGTGCTGCATTATAATATGGATAACGGAATTTTACGAGCAGGAGATGCTGCTGATTTTATTGTTTTAAAAAACCTTGAAAAATTTGAAGTGCTTAAAACATTTATTAATGGTGAGCTGGTAGCAGAAAATGGGCAATCATTTATTAAAACAAAACCATCGGAAATTATCAATGAATTTAATTGCACTAAAAAAACAGCGGAAGATTTTTCTGTACCTGCCACTGGCATCACAAAAATTGCTGTAATAGAAGCATTGGATGGCCAGCTTATTACCAACAAAATACTGTACGACGCTTTAATAGAAAATAATTTTGTACAAAGCAATATTGCCAATGATATTTTAAAAATTGTTGTGGTAAACCGCTACAGAAATGCACCGGTTGCCAAAGCCTTTATTAAAAATATTGGAATAAAAAAAGGAGCATTGGCTTCTTCAGTGGCGCACGACAGTCACAACATTGTGGCAGTAGGCGTGGATGATGAAAGCATTTGCCAGGCAGTAAATTTAATTATACAGCAACGGGGAGGTGTAAGCGCAGTATGCCCAACTAAAAACTTTAAAGAAGATACTATTCAAAAAAAATATGATGAAATGATATTGCCACTACCTGTAGCCGGGCTGATGAGTGCAGAGGATGGATATAAAGTAGCGGCAGATTACACCGCCATTGATCGTTTTGTAAAAGATGAATTGGGCAGTAATTTATCTGCACCTTTTATGACCTTATCTTTTATGGC
>JAYVGA010000469.1:0-4680 GCA_043772635.1 Chitinophagaceae bacterium | reverse complement strand
GGCAATAATGATGATATAGCTTACAGTATTGAAAAATGTGCTGGTGGCGGTTATATCATTGCAGGCTATTCCGGCTCTTCATCAATCGGGGATGTTACGGCCACCAGCCATGGGGCTACAGATTACTGGGTAATAAGATTAGATGCGGCAGGTAATATTATTTATCAATAAAAACAATGTAATAAAATAATAAAATTTATAATTATACTTTTATTGCTTAAGGGAAAAAGTTATTATACCATTCTCAACAGCATAGCGTATTAAAGATGCAGTGTTCTTTACATTTAATTTAGTGTGTAAATTTTTACGGTGAGAGTCAACGGTATCAATACTTATAAATAAATGCTGGCTTATTTCTATATTAGTAAGCCCTTCATAAATGAGTTTTATTATTTCTTTTTCCCTTTTGGTAAGCACAGGCAGGCTGTTATTTTTTTCCAGGGTGATTTTATATATTCTGCCCGCCTCAAAACTAAAATAAACGCCACCTTTATTCACTGTTTTTATTGCATCTACAAGTTCCTGTTTGGTTATATTTTTCAAAAGATAACCACTGCCCCCATATTCCATTATTTTATTCATGTATATACCCTGGTTAAATGTGCTTAACGCCAAAACCATAATTTCTTTATGCACCGTTTTTATTATTTTACATAAATCCACACCATTCATATCGGGCAGGTTTATATCCATTAAAATAACATCTGCTTTATTGTGTTTAAAATATTCCAGGCAGTCATAGCCTGTATTAGCAGTACCAATTACAGTAATATCTTGTTCATTTTGCAATAATACCTGTATGCCTTCAATTACAACAGCATGGTCTTCTACTATAAAAATATTTATCATGTTTATGCAGTTAATTCAATGTTTACTGTAGTGCCGTCGCCAGGTTTTGAATTTATCTCAATTGTGCCATTAAGATAATTAACCCGGTATTTTATATTGGCAAAACCTATGCCTGATGATTTTTCCAATTCTTTTAAATCAAAACCTTTACCGTTATCTTCTACGGTTATCAAAACTTTATTAGGTATTTTAGTTAGCTGTACCAGTATTTGATTTGGTTGGGCATATTTTACTGCATTGTTTACAAGTTCCTGAATAATGCGATATACATTCACGTCTGCTATGCTGCCCAGTTCCCTTTCATCGCCCAACTGCTCACAGATAATTTTTATGCTGCCTTCTGATTGCACAGACATACAAAAATCTTTTACGGCGTTTTTTAATCCAAACTTCACTAATGCTTCGGGCATCAGGTTATGCGATATTTTGCGCAATTCTTCAATGGTATTGTCAAGCCGCATTATTGATTTTTCAAAATCAGCTAAATTGGCAGCATCCATTATCATATTTTCTTTCATATTTGAAAAAGATATTTTTATACCGGATAACATACCGCCCAGGCCATCATGCAGGTCTTTGGCCAGGCGTGCCCTTTCTTCTTCCTGCCCCTGCAGCATAGCTTCCACAGCCATCAGCTGTTTTTCTTTTTCCAGTTGTATAATCTTTTGCTGCTGAATAAGCTGCTGTTGGGAAATAAGCATTTGTTTGTGTTTAACATTGCGGTACAGCAGTGCACCTGTAATGAGCAATGCGGTTAATGCTATAATAAAAATAGTATTTAATAAAGATTTTTGTTTTACAGTTACGGCCTGTATTTTCCTGTCGGCCTGCAATTGCATTATTTCTTTTTCTTTTTTATCATTTTCATAAATAGCCCCAAGGTTATTGGCCTGTTTAATATTTTCTTCTGTAATAAGACTGTCATTCAAAATGCCTGCCTCCTGCATGGCGTGGTATGCGCCGGGGTAGTTGCCGGTTTTACTGTAATATGCTGCCATTGTCTGCCTGGCTTTGATCATCGCTTCCTTATTACCGCTTTTTGCAGCAACAGCAGCACTCTGTTCTGCATATTTTTTTGCCAGAGCCATATCGCCGCTTTCTATTTTTAACCGGGCAATATCAGTCAATACAATGGCAATCGGAACAATATGCACATCCCTGTTATAATTAAAATATTTTAATGCTTCCTGCAGGTACATGGCTGCGGAATCTGGTTTGTTTTCTTTAGCATAAATGCCGCCCAATAAACGGTAATAACCACCTGTAACCTGGGTTTCTATGGTATCCGGCATTTCCGGCTTCAATTTATCCAGGTAATATCTTGCATTGGAAAAGTCATTTCTATTATAATAAATTTTTGCAAGCGCACCGTAATTTTCACTGGCTTTATAATACTGCAACGCTTTATCACTGTTGCCCAATAATTCGTAAATGGCTCCAATTCTCCACCACGTATTTTTTTGCATAAATGCCTGGCTGGCATTATAATTTTTTAGTGCTTCAAAGTAATATTGTAAAGCAGTGTTTAAATTTTGCTGGCTTTCATAAATAATCCCTTTCTCAAAAAAACCATTCCCTTTCAGATAGTGTAAACTTGTATCGGCAGAACTATTTACCAGGTAAATGCCTGAATCAAGATAGATAATAGCGCTGTCCATTTTGTGTGCACTCTTGTAGTAGTTACCTATCCATAGCAGGCATGCCACTTCAATCTTCCTGTATTTTAGTTTACGGCTAAGTTTGATGGCCTCTTGCAAAAAGGGCATCACTTCTTTTTTTTCTTTTAAAAATTTTGCGGTGTTAAGAATGTTGTACAATGCGCTGGCACGGCCGGTATCGGGAGAGGCAAATTTTTTCAGTACTTCGGTTAGCGAATCTTTTTTGTGTTTAAAGCGATCGTAATAAGGTTGCGCAGGTAAGGTGCCTGTTGATAGCAGCAGTATAAACACAAGGTTTTTTTTAAGATAGAAACGCATGTTTGGCAGTTTGATAATATAAAGGTTGCAATTATAAAAGTAGGTGCCAGGCCTTATTTTAAAATCACCTCTTTACGGTATAAAAAAAAGAAATGGGTTTAAAATATTTGTATTGAATTGCAGAGCAGGATGATGCAGGCATAAAAAACCGGTGTTAATACTGCATTGAAAACGATGTGAAGCAGGCAGTTTAAAATAATTATTCATCTTACAAACTTAATCAATGAAAAAATCAATCATCTTTTTTTATGGGATAACCGCATATCTCATTTTTCTTTTTGCATTTTTATATGCCATAGGTTTTGTAGGAAATTTTATTGTTCCCAAATCTATTGACAGCGGAGCAGAAACAACCTTGCTGCAGGCCATTCTGGTAAATGCGGTTTTATTAGGCTTATTTGCCGTACAGCATAGCGTAATGGCAAGGCCGGGTTTTAAAAAATGGTGGACAACGATCATTGATCCCGCTATGGAACGCAGCACTTATGTATTACTGGCCAGTTTAGCATTGGTTTTATTATACTGGCAATGGCAACCGCTTCCGGCGGTTATATGGTCAACTGAAAATAAGCCTGCAGCATTAATTTTAAAAGGACTTTATTTTTTTGGATGGGGCGTAGTCCTGCTCTCTACTTTTATGATAAACCATTTTGAGTTGTTTGGGCTGAAACAGATTTTTGAAAACCTGCGTAACCGTTACCGCCCCACCCAACAAGCCACATTTAAAACCGTTTTGTTTTACAGGATAGTACGGCATCCCATTATGCTTGGCTTTATCATTGCATTTTGGGCTACACCTGTAATGACGGCGGGGCATTTGTTATTTTCTGCAGCCACTACTGCGTACATTCTTATAGCAATTAAATTTTTTGAAGAGAAAGACCTCCGCAAACTTCATGGAGATGAATACGAAATGTATAAAAAACGTGTGCCCATGCTTATTCCATTTGCCGGCAAGGCAAAGAAAGATAATTACACAGTATAATAAGTAAAACATTTTTGCCATTTTGTAATTATTAAAAACACCGGCAGCCAACAGGATTGAATATATTACTTAAAAATAATTTTATGAAAGGAATGTTCTTTTTGTACAGCGTTATGCTTGTTACTAATTCTTTATTTGCTCAAAACATAGGCATAGGTACAAATTCTCCCGCAGGCAAACTGCATGTAAAAGGCACTGCTAATGCAACGCAATTGATAATAGATGCAAACGAAACACAAACCAATACCAGGCCTTTTATTAAATTACGAAAGAGTGATGGTACTGACCTGCTCTGGATTAACTCTGATAATTTCACCAATACTTTTATAGGTTATAATGCAGGAATTTCAAACACAACTTCTCAGAGGGATAGTGGCAATTATAATACTTTTATAGGTTCAAAGGCTGGCAGTTTCAACAATGCAGGACATTACAATACTTGTATAGGACACACTTCTATGTTCTCAAACACCGTTGGTAGTTATAATTCTGCCGTAGGCGATGAGGCACTTTATTCTAATACGGGTGGAGAATATAATACCGCAATCGGGACTTTTGCATTAAATGCCACTACATTCTCTAACAATAATGTTGCCATTGGAGTTCTCGCCGGTTATGGACTTGATAATGGCTGGAACAATACTTTTGTAGGGACTGGTGCCCGGGCAAATGCCTCAGGTTTATTCAATATAATTTCAATAGGCCATAACACAGTCACTGCTGCATCCAGCACCGCCCGTTTTGGTAACACTTCCACAACTTCTTATGGTGGCTGGGCAGGGTGGTCAAATGTAAGTGATGGCCGCTTTAAGAAAAACATACAGGAAAATGTGCCCGGGCTTGATTTTATAAATAACCTGCGCCCTGTTA
>JAYVGA010000468.1:0-15084 GCA_043772635.1 Chitinophagaceae bacterium | reverse complement strand
AGTTCTGTATCGGATCCTACACTGGGCAACAGCGATGCGTTTTATCCCTTGCTTAGATATGCCGAAGTTTTATTAATGTATGCCGAAGCAGAAAATGAAATAAACCCTGGCTCTGCAAATGCTTATGCAAAATTAAACCAGGTACGCAACAGGTCTGCTGCATCCAATGCACCGGCATCTATGGGCAAAGATGATTTTAGAAATTATGTACTGGAAGAAAGAGGCCGGGAATTTTCGCTTGAAAGTTCTATACGCCATTTCGATCTTTTGCGTTGGGGTATTTACCTGCAGGTGATGAACAAGATTACCACACAGCAAAATAATATCCGCAAAGTAAGGGTAAACAGAAATTTATTGCTGCCCATTCCGCAGAATGAAATGAATGCCAACAAAGCAATAACTGAAAATAATCCCGGCTGGTAACAACAAATGAATTTTAATTAATAAAAATTTTATATGAAAAATTTTAAAATTATCGATACTGCTTTCTTTAAAAATTTAGTTTTAATAACTGCATTTTCTACGCTGTTTATTTCCTGCAAAAAAGATACTACAGAAGATACACTGGCCCCGGTTATAAATGCAGTTACCAATTTAGATAACCGGGCAGACCCACTGTTATCTGCCAGGTACTCTCAATGGGTAATTATAAAAGGCCAGCACCTTGCTACTACTTTTAAAGTTGATTTTAATGGAGTGTTGGTTGCAGATTCATTGCGCTGGGCAAACGATACTTCGGTAACGGTAAAAATTCCCGGCCCTTTGCCGGGTGCTACTAATAATCCTATAACTGTATTTACAAAGTATGGCCAGGCTACTTATAGCTTTACCATTTTGCAGCCACCACCAACTATTACAGGGTTCAATCCTGTTTCTGGTGGGGCAGGCGATATAATTACTATCGCCGGCGATTGGTTTACCAATCTTACTTCTGTAAAATTTGGTACCGTAAATGCAGTAATTGTTTCCAGTACAAAAACAGAAATAAAGGTAAAAGTGCCGGCGGGCGTTTCGCAGGCTTACTTAATTATTACCACAAGTGGTGGCACTACTCAATCGGCAAATGCATTTGGTTTTAAATTTATTGTGTATGATGATGCAGTTAATTCAATGTTCTGGATTGGCGGCGGGTGGGGAGGCACTTCGGTATTGAACAGCACAGAAAATATAAAAAGAGGTACCTATTCTGTAAAAATTTCTTATGCCGGTGGTTATGGTTCTCCCATGCAATTGGGCGGCGGCAGTTTAAATTTAACAGGATTTACCCATGTAAAAATTTCTATTTATGGCGGCCCAAGTTCTACCAATAATAAAGTAAAACTTGTATTAAATGGCAATGGAAGCAGTGGAGTAGAACTGGTACTTGTTGCCGGCCAATGGACCGACTATAGTATTCCATTGAATACTTTAGGCAGCCCGGCCATACTAAATGAAATATGGTTACAGGAATTTAGTGGTACATCTTCCGAAATAATTTATGTAGATGATTTTGGATTAATATAAATTTTTTCATGTAGTAGGGGTGTCGGCTTTCTCATAATAGCCGGCATCTCTTTTTTTTAAGTTACATCTATGGTATGCTAAAATATTTGAGTCTTTTACAAGAGAATGGAATTTGCCGGAAGATTTGCGGCTGAGTGATAAAGATGCCAATGAAAAAAAAACCATGAACACTCACCTGCATATAATAGAAGCGTATGCAAATTTATATACCCTGTGGCCCAATAAATTATTGGCAGAAAAGATAGCCGGCTGCTGAATGTGTTTAAGGAATATATCATTGATAAAAATTATTTTCACCTGAATCTTTTTTTTGATGAAGCATGGAATGTAAAGTATTCGGTGGTTTCTTTTGGTCATGATATAGAAGCAGCCTGGTTATTGCAGGAGTGCGCAACCGTTACGGGTAATGAAGCTGCTATAAATGAGTATAAAAACTTTGCTGTAGATATGGCCAATGCAGCTTTATCGGGATTGGATAATGATGGCGGCCTTTGGTACGAATACGAAACCGCAAATAAAATCTGGATAAAAGAAAAACACCATTGGCCGCAGGCAGAAGCCATGGTTGGTTTTATGAATGCGTATCAAATTTGCGCAGATAAAAAATACCTGCAGCATTCATTAAACAGTTGGCAGTTTATAAAAAACAATATTCTTGATAAAAATAACGGAGAATGGTTTTGGGGTATTAATGAAGACGGCAGTATTATGCAGCAGCAGGACAAAGCCGGCTTTTGGAAATGCCCTTACCACAACAGCAGGGCATGCCTGGAAATTATAATCCGCACAAATGAAATTTTAAAACAAAACATAACATGAAAAAATATTTGCTGATTTTAATGGTAGGAGCCTGCATTTTTTCCTGCAGTAAGAGTAAGCCTGATGGTAATACAGGCCCAATAATATTACCCCCGGTAGTAGTGCCTGTAAGTTATAAAAATTTTTATGTGCAGGGCAAAACACTAAAGGATAGCAGTGGCAATGTCTTTGTAATGAGGGGAAATAATTTTCCTGTGTTTTGGTTTCCCACACTATACAAACCTTCATTGGGAGCTGCAGCTTCTTTGGGCTGCAACAGCGCAAGATTGGTATGGCAGATAGACGTGCAAACCTGGACTCCAACTTTGGCAGTGCTGGATGCAGCCATTGCTGAATGCATTGCAAAAAAAATGGTACCTATTATTGAACTGCACGATTTTACCGGCGGCACAAGCGCAGCAGATATTGCAGCAGCAGCCAATTATTTTATTAAAGCCGATGTAAAAACAGTGCTGGATAAATATTCGCATGTGGTCATCATCAATATTGCCAACGAGTGGGGCAATGGAACAGTAAATGAACTGGCCTGGAAGAATGTATATTTACCAGCTATTACTACCATA
This sequence comes from Chitinophagaceae bacterium, assembly GCA_043772635.1. Classification (GTDB taxonomy): domain Bacteria; phylum Bacteroidota; class Bacteroidia; order Chitinophagales; family Chitinophagaceae; genus Ferruginibacter. The sequence goes on along the minus strand of JAYVGA010000468.1, from coordinate 12,199 downwards.
AGATCTGCAGGCTACAAAGTTCCCATTATGATTGATGCCACCGGTTACGGTCAAAATGAAAATTGTATTGTTCTGTATGGCCAGGATCTGCTCAACAGCGATCCGCTTAAAAATATTATTTTTAGCGGGCATGCCTATTCTAACTGGAACAGCAGCAGCACTTACAGCACCCGCATTAATAACATGCTCAGCAAAAATCTTTGTATTGTATTTGGAGAATTTGGTTGGGATGTGCCTGCAGCACAGCAGCCCACAGATTTTGTATGTAAGGTAGATGCGCCTATGCTCATGCAGCTTTGCAAACAGTATAGCATTGGTTTTTTAGGCTGGAGCTGGACGGGGAATAATACAGCCAACGCATGCTTTGATATGTGCAGTAGCTGGAGCGACACTTCGCAGCTAAGCACATGGGGAAGGCAATGGGCTTATGATGTAAACGGTGTAAAAAATACCGGGGTAAAAGCATCTGTGTATTAAAATAAAATTTTATTGGTAATACATTTTCTATAAAATAAATTTTTAAACTGGACTAATAATGTTGTTTAAAAAATATCTATTCATTGTTTTGTTGTTGCTGCAATCATTTTTTTGCATCAGCCAGCCATCCTTTGGCCTTATAGATGCCCATGCAACTGCAGAAACAAAAGCATTGTACCACAACCTGCACAAACTAAGCAAACAATATATTCTTTTTGGTCATCAGCATGCCACAGAATATGGCCATGGTTGGCAGGGCGATGATAACCGCTCCGATGTAAAATCTGTAACCGGTTCTCACCCTGCAGTAATTGGTGTTGATTTTAGCGGCTTATCCTGGAGGCCAGAGGAGCAGATAGAAAAAGAAAAAAAAATATTGCAGAAAAATATCCAGGATACATACAACCGTGGCGGAATAACTACTGTCTCCTGGCATTTTTCAAACCCCGCATCTGGGGGTGGATTCTATTGGAAAGATTCGGTATCGGCAAAAGCGGTAAAATTAATTATCCCCGGAGGTTCACATCATGAAAAATATAAAACGATTCTGCAAAATATTGCAGACGTAGCAAAGTCATTAAAAGGAAAAGATGGAAAATCAGTTCCGGTAATATTCAGGCCCTATCATGAATTTGATGGCGATTGGTTTTGGTGGGGAAGCTCACATTGCAGCATAGACGAATTTACAAAGCTCTGGAAATTTACTGTTGCATATTTAAGAGATAGTTTGCAGGTACACAATTTTATTTATGCTTTTTCGCCAGATAATAAATTTATTTCGGAGGCTCAATACCTGCAGCGCTACCCCGGAAATGAATGGGTAGATATGCTGGGCATAGATAATTATGGCGACTGGGGAAGAGAGGGGGTTTATAAGTTAGACAGTGGGTTACTTAAGTTGCAAATTGTATCCAATTATGCCATTAAAGCCAATAAGTTGGCGGCTTTTACAGAAACCGGCCTGGAGACCATACCCAATAAAACCTGGTGGACGGAGACCTTGCTTAAAACATTAAAGGCTGCAAAACTGCAATTGGCTTATGTATTGGTTTGGCGGAATGATGTTACAAGTCCCACACATTATTATGCACCCTTTCCGGGCCAGGTAAGCGAACCTGATTTTATAAAATTTTATAATGACAGGTACAGTTTATTTGAAAACGATTTAAAAGGTTTGTACCACAAAAGAAAATTTAAAGTAAAGCAAAAGAAAATATGAAAACAGCGATGCTTTTTTTAATGAGCATTTTATTTTTTACGGGGAGCATAGCGCAGCCGGTAAAAAAGCATGGCTGGTTAAAAGTAGCAGGAACACAATTAACAGACCAGCATAACCAGCCACTCATATTAAACGGAATGAGTTTTGGGTGGAGTTGTTTTCATCCAAGGTTTTATACCGCAGGTGCAGTAAAATGGTTATACAAAGACTGGAACTGCAATGTGGTAAGAGCCGCATTGGGAGTAGAGCCGGCCAGGGGCTATTTGCAAAACCCCGTGGCTTCTGCAGCACTCATAAAAACAGTAGTGGATGCAGCCATAAAAGAAGGCATCTATGTTATTATAGACTGGCATAGCCACAACATAAACTTAAAAGAAGCCAAAGCATTTTTTATAGAAATGGCGGCCACCTATCACCGTTTCCCAAATATAATTTATGAAATCTTCAATGAGCCCGATCATGAAACATGGGCCGATGTAAAAATATATTCCACAGAAATTATCAGCGCCATCCGTGCCATAGATTCCAGCAATATTATTTTGGTGGGTAGCCCTCATTGGGACCAGGATATTAATTTGCCCGCAGGCGATCCCATCAAAGGATTTAAAAATTTAATGTACACGGTTCATTTTTACGCAGGCACACATAAGCAATGGTTGAGGGACAGAACAGATTCGGCTATTGCAAGTGGCCTGCCGGTTTTTATTTCAGAGTCGGCAGGCATGGAAGCAAGTGGCGATGGCCCCATTGATTTAGCAGAATGGAAAAAATATATTAACTGGATGAAAGAAAAAAAACTAAGCTGGGTTACCTGGTCGGTATCAGACAAAGATGAAAGCTGTTCTGTTTTAAAAAAGACTGCCTCAAACAATGGTAAATGGAAAACAAAGGATTTAAAAGAATCTGGAATTCTTACCAGGCAATATTTAAGAAGCATTGATAAATGATTTTATTGCCCGTCTTTTAAAAGTTTGATCTTTAGAAAAAGTAAAACAAATATTAAATATTTTATCATGAAAAAATTATCCTTGTTTCTTTTAATCATTTCTTCTTTATCTATGAGTTCGCACAAAAAAATAAAGATTATATTTTTTGGAGATTCCATTACACAAATGGGTATCAACAAAGGTGGATATATTGACCGTATGCAAACTGCTTTGAATGATAAAAAAATGCAGCAAAATTACCAGTTGATTGGGGCCGGGGTAGGAGGCAATAAAGTGTATGATCTTTATTTGAGACTGGAAGAAGATGTGATGGATAAAAAACCCAATAGGGTAGTAATATGGGTAGGCGTAAATGATGTGTGGCACAAAACTTCGGGCATTGGCACCGATATAGAAAAGTATGAAAAATTTTATGTGGCTCTTATAAAAAAGATGCAGGCAAAAAAAATACAATTAGTGCTTACCACTCCTGCAGCCATTGGCGAAAAATACGATGGCAGCAACCCGCAGGATAAAGACCTGGATGCATACAGTGATGTAATACGCAGGCTTGCATCTCAATATAATTGTAAACTTGTGGACCTGAGAAAAATATTTATGCAGTACGAAAAAGAAAATAATACCGGCAACAAAGAGGCTGGCATACTTACCACAGACAGGGTACATTTAAACGATAAAGGAAACCAGTTGGTGGCAGATGAAATGTGGAAAGCTATAATGATTTAAGAGGATAAAGAAGCTGTAAAAGTTATAAAGAATAAATGCCGGACACTTATTGTCCGGCATCATTCATTATGGGATTATTTTTTTTTCAGGGAAAATTAATTATGCCTTACTACTACTCTTCTTCCTTTTTTCTTGTTTCTGTGATTGCCATAAGCATATCCTACATCTGCACCTGCAACTCCTCCAATAACTGCACCCTTGCCCCGGTGGTGTGGGCTAACCGCTGCACCCGTTACAGCACCTGCACCTGCACCAATGGCTACGTTTTGGCCAACACGGCTTTTAGTGGTTGTAGTTGTTTGTGCATCAGCAGCAATAGAAATGGTATTCATGGAAATGATCATTCCGGCAATAAAAATTATTTTTTTCATGATTATCTGTTTAGTTAAAACAGATAATCAAAAAACCCTTCCAAAATTTTTTTATAATGAAAACGTAGTGCTTGTAAAAGTAAAATGATTGCTTTTTTAAGAAACAAGGGTAATTTATTGCCCAATTAAAATACCCATTGCAAAAGTTGTAAAGGAAGCTTTCATAAATGCACTAAAGAATTCTCCCAGCCGGGATAATTTTTTAAATATATGATTTCACGTTGAATATTAACCAAAGCAGCAAACAGCCCGCTCTTGGATAATTTTAAAGTATATGATTGATAGATACCTTTTCTTTTTTTCTTCTCCCGATATTGTTATCAGAAATAAAAAAACCTGGTCCATCATTTTCCAGAATTTATTTTCCATGGCAGTTATATTTTTTTTAAAAATTATTTCAATATTATTTCTTCTTATAATACAGGTTGAATGAACCTGCAATTATTTTGTATCAACTGAAAATAATTGCCCTTATTGCAGTATATTATTTGCTGCATTTATTTGAGTTCCTTTTTTGTTGATAAGCTGCATATTTTGTTTTTAAATATGTGTTGATTGACGATGCCCACCAATTGTGATTTGGAAGTGCGCAACCCAAAACGGAATGCCCTGCCAAAAATTGTGTTTACTTAGAGATAGCCCTCCGCTTTATTTTGACATTGTGCTCTTGCATACTCATTTATTTAATTGCGTGATATTATAAAATCATAGGTTTATAGACTTAAGCCGCCTTTAGCTTTAATTCATTGAAAGAAACATATTTTCCTGTTACATTTCTGTCAATCAAATTTAGTACAATAGGCTTCTTCATATTTCTTCTATTCGTTCTGTAGCAATACTGATTCAAATACCCATCTAAATATTTACTACTACATTGACGATGTAATCCTCTTAACCCAGATTTCAAATTCATAATTTGAATATGAATTTCAGGAAAGTTTTTTCCCTTTTCTGATTTCAGCATTTTAGCTTCATCAAAAAGTGAATATAGATTAATGTAAGTTGGGTACATATCTGTTATCACAATTGCATCAGCATCTATTTTCCTTTCTAAGATTGGATAGATAGTTACTTTTTGGTAGTTGCTTATTTTTTCAACATAAATTCTACCAATTTTTCCTTATTCTACTTTTTCTAACATTATTAAAACAGGAGCTTTTTCTCCCAAACTCCTTCCTGGCTTACCTTCCTCTGCTCCACCAATCACTGCTTCATCAACATGCACTTCGCCTGTTAAAGGATATTTATCTGAACTTTTCATAACTTCTCTTAGCTTAGCACAAAAAAACCAAGCTGTTTTTTGACAAATACCTGCCTCCTTTGCTATCTCACAACTTGATGCTCCAATCTTGCTTGTAATTCGATAACACATTTGAAAAGCTTTTGGTAAAGGAAATTTTACATTATGAAAAACAGTGTGTGCCGTAGGACTTTCATCATACTTACAATGTTTACATCTTAATGAATTAGCTGTATTTCCTTTTATGCTATCTTCTTTATTACACTTTAAACATTTATAACCATTAGCCCATTTTCGCTCAGCTAGATAACTCAAACAGCTTTCAATATCATGGAACTTTTTTTATAAAATCTAGTAACGGTATAATATTTATAACTAATATATTTAGCGTAAATGTACTAAATATATTAGTCAATCGTAACTATGTTAAACTATAGGCGGTTAATGTCTATAAAACTATTATTTTTTATAATTAAGCAATGCCCGTACTATTTATACAAAGACTAATCATTTTTTAGCTTTGTTTTTTTAAAGAGATTTTATGGAATTTTTTTATACCCATACACTCCTTTGAATAAAACATCAGGCAATGAAACCAATCTGCCTGTGTATGAATAATTGTAAAAAATATATTGTTATGTTTTTATGGTTTATGTATCTCATTCGCATATTTAGAGATGATATCTAAAGTGCTTTTATCAATATTAAAAATAGAGTTTAAACCTTGTGCCTCGCTGTATGGGTCGCCAGTGTATGAGGTGTCGCCTTTTTTCCACATGTAATCTTTTTGCTGGCCACGCCCCTCGCCTCCCCAAGCCCAAAAATTTAATCCGGCCAATGGTTTTTTTGCTTCTATTGAAGCTTTGATCAGCTTCAATACAAATTCATAATAATTGTCTCTGGCAGTGGTTGCACTGTCGGTTGAAAATCTTTCCCGGTCTCTTACAAAACCAAACTCTTCTAACACCGTGGGTTTATTAAGTTTTTTTGCTAATGCTATATGCTCGTCAATATACTTTGCTGTATTTGCTTTAGCGCTTTCGAGCATTTCGGGTTTATCAGCTTTGTACCACCCCCAGTTCTTTGGCCACATATGAAAAGTCATATAGTCAATATATTTGCTGGCATGTGCTTCTACCGTAAAATCTAAACTGTTTAATGTTCCTTTACTTCCCTCGCTACCGGTAGTAACCAATTGTTTGGGTGCTATAGAATGTATGAACCCTGCCGTTTCATCTACCCATTTGGCAAAAATTTTAATGTTTTCATCGGCATTGCCAGCTTTGGTTGGGCGTGGTTCATTCGCCAGTTCCCAGGTCATCACCGCTGTCTCATCTTTGTACGCTTTTTTAATAAATACATTCACCCGGCTTACCAGCATACTAATGTATTTGCGATATAATTCCTGAGCCTTGCTATTGGTATAAAAACTTCCGGAATAATTCAGGAATTCTTCCCAGGTTTGGTTTTTATTTGATGCTGGGTCAATAACTGGCGTGTTGGTGGTCCATGAAACATATTGCCCCATTCCGCCCGTCCAATCCCAATAATTATTCAATATTAAAATTGCCCGCATATCTCTCTTATTCATTTCTGACAATAGGAAATCCAATCCTTGCAATAGTTTTTCATTGTACGTTCCGTTTTTATATTGAAACGGCGGACTTAAAGGCAAACCATAATCAGATTCTTCCGATGCGGCAGCAACCCGTAAATTTTTAATACCCAACTTTTGCAATTGATTTAGTTCTCTAATCAATCTGCCCCGGTTTCCGTAATCAGCATCGGCACCTAAGTAAGCGCCGTACCAAAAGTTAGCACCTACAAAATGGTAAGGCTTGTTTTTTATTGTAAAGTTGGTGTTGTTAACTTTTACAAAATATTCCTGCGTTTTACACGAAAAAAGCAGAGCACTAAGCGCCAAAAGGGTAAGATTAAAAAAGATACTTTTTCTGCTCATCATACTATTTTTTTATGGTAATTGCGTTTCCATTGTAGCTAATGGATCTGTCTATTTTTATACTTGTTAAATCTCCGTTTCCATGATTCACATCCACGAAAACGATATTCATTCTACGATCTTTTAACATCCCGGGGAAACTACCTTTACGCTTACCGATGCTTAAAGTTTGTGTATTTTCATCCCATTTAAAGGGAATATCACTATAAATTCCTTTTACATAATCGTTGTTGGTATTGCCATCTTCGTAAAGATTGAAGCTTCCAGTAGCACCGGTATAAACTCTTATTTCTAGCGGATCTGCTTTTTTCTCCATTGCGTATTGCAAATCTGTTCCAAAAGGGATGATGGCGCCTGCTTTAACAAACAATGGCAAAGAATTTAAAGGTGCAGGAGCAGCAATGGTTTCGCCACCAGTGTAAATTTTTCCGGTCCAGAAATCAAACCATTTATTGCCTTTCGGCAGATAAACTGAGCGTTGCGTAGCGCCTGCATCCGTTACGGGATTTACTAAAATAGATGGACCAAACATAAATTGATTGTCAATATTCAGCACGTTTTTATCTTGAGGAAAATCCATTATCAGGCCCCGCATTATGGTATAATCCTTATGATGTACCATTCCATTTAAGGTGTAGATGTAGGGCATCAGCCTGTAACGAAGTTTATTAAATTTAAGTTGCGTTTGGTAAGCCTCAGATTTCTCATCTCCAAAAAACCATATTTCTCTTTCGGTATCGGCTCCATGAACCCTAAAAATGGGGCAAAATGAACCAAACTGATACCATCTGGTAAACAACTCTTTATAGGCTGGGGTTTTATTGTTTGAGGGTCGTTTTACCCAGAAACCACCAATATCAGTAGTCCAGTATGGCATTCCCGACATAGAAAAACTTAATCCTGCCGGGATGGAAGCTTTAAGGTTGTTCCACTCGCCTGCAATATCACCTGACCATATTATGGTAGAATATTTTTGTTGCCCTGCAAATGCCGAACGGCTTAAAATAGCGACACGTTTATCTGGCGAAGTTTGCATTTGCCCTTCAAAAACCCCTTTGGTATGCATCAGCGGAAAAGCGTTTAAGTTGGCAACACCCGGACCTTCAAAGGTTGGGTTCATAAAATGCGCCATATTTTCTGGTGTAGCACCATGATCGGGCAATTCTGGTTCAGACGCATCCATCCACCATCCATCAACGCCTTTGCTGTATAATTTTTCATTTAATTGTTTCCAATACATTTTGCGGGCGGCCGGGTTAAAGGCATCGTAATAACTGTATTGAAATTTTAAAAAATCGACTATACTATCTTTCAAAGGGGCCGGATACAAAAAACCGGCTTTGTGCAATTCTCTAAAATTATCGCTGTTATGGTATAATTTGCCCCATATAGAAACGATAAATTTGCTGTTCAAATCTTTATGCAGGGTATCTATCATTGCTGTTGGGTTTGGGTAACGCAAAGGCTCAAATATTGCAGAACCCCATTGGTCCATTTTCCAGTATTGCCAATCTTGTACAATAATATCTAAGGGCACTTGTCTTTTGCGGAATTCTCTAACGGTGTTTAAAATCTCGTCCTGCGTTTTGTAGCGCTCCCGGCATTGCCAAAAACCCATCGCCCATTTAGGTAATATAGTTGCCTTGCCAGTCAAGGTTCTGTAACCAGAAATAATTTTGTCCATGTTTGCCCCACCAATTACAAAATAATTTATTTCTTGCCCGGCTTTGGCCCATAAAGAAGTCTCCGATGTATTATGAGGTTCACGCCATTTTAGCTCAAATCCATTGTTATCATGGTATCTTATCCAGTCCACTTCAATTTTATATTTTCTGCCTTTCTCTAAATTGATACGCCCCATATCACGGGCATTGGCATAAGGGGCCCAGTTATCAATCACTACAGTATCATTAACTCTTAAGGAAAATGTGCCATCTGCATAGCTGTAAAAAGAATATTCTCCAGTTTTCTTTGGCATTAAATAACCAGTTAATTTTGCCGATTTTACTGGTGTTTCTTTTGCAACAGCAAGGTTTGCGGTTTTACGTTCTGTTCCGGCAGGCACCTTAAAATCTACATCGTCAAAAAGACTTAAAGTGATTCCGCCTTGTACGTCATTTTTGTCTGTCAATTGATTTTCCGGAATGGATATTATAGAATCCGGTGAATTAAATTTTGTGTGTGATAAATTGTTCCATAGCAAACCGTAGCCTTTAGTAGAAACAAAGAAAGGAAGATATACCTCTGTATTGTGTTGATATAAATCTAAATCGTACCCTTTAATGTTTAGCAATCTATCCTGGTGCTGGCCAAGGCCGTAAATGGCTTCATCCGGGGGAGATTGGAATTTCAGCTTTAAACTTTGAATTTGGTAACCTTCGAAACTTGTTGGCGTAAATGATTTACCCCCATCAGCTTTTTCTTTCAGCAAACTATTGCCCTTTTTATCAAAAAATGAAACTTGTCCACTGGTTTTGTTAACTTTTGCCGTCAATTCAGCAGTGGTAATTACCACCTGATTGTTCCCTTCGCTCACTTTAAAATTAGGTTTGGTAAAGTTTTTTTCCTCGAGGAATAAGCTTTTTTTGGAGGAGAACGAATCTACTAATATATAACGTACCTGAATAATTTCATCGCTCCATACTGTTATTCCAAGCTTTGCTTTGTCGATTTTTACAATTACAGTATTATTATCGATAAGGTACGTTTTTAAAAGATTTTGTGAACTACAAAACTGGATTTGACAAATGAATGTGATAAAACAGCTGATTAAAATCTTTGGAAAATTTTTCATTGGCAATTTCTTAATGTTTACTACAAATTTAAGTTTAATGAATATTAATAATTGATACTTTTTAGGCAGTTTGTGCTTTAATTTTGACATTATACCTTTTAAAGGAAATGTTTAATTATGTTAGTATCTAATTGTAAAATTATAAAAGCAGGATTGAGAGAATGATGCTGAATGTTACTTTAGTTCTCCATTAATGTTCAGCTATCTTGAGTAGCGAAATATCGGAAGAAATTTCTAATATACAACTGAAGAATACAGGATGTTTTTTACCCTTTAGTAGTTTTACTATTTCGGTAATTCGAAATAATAGCGCACAATAAGAATATATGAAGAAGTCAGTGCCAGCAATGGAAAGTTGAAAACAAATATTGGAGATGAATTAAATCCAGCATCTGGCTACCGCTCACTTATTGATAAAACAAAAGAAAGGGCAGAGATAGGCTTATATGAGGTTATGCTAACTGACTATAACATTAAAGCGGAAGTTACCGCAACCACCAATTGCATTTTACAAACATACCGCCACAGTCAAAGTTCCCGGTAAAGATAACCGTACTGGCATGGCAATATGGAATAGCAGGAAAACTAAAATTAGCAGAACCGGTTGAACAATTTATTTATGTAACAAAATAAAATTTCAGAATTTATGGACAAAGACTCTGTTTTCAGCAAAGTGGCAGCTATGCTGGCCAAATTAAATTTTTCGGTTGTCAATAAGGATGATTCCAGGCCATGGGGAGGCTTTTATGTAATTGATGAAGCATTGGCGCCTCAGTTTGCAAAACACTATTTTCCCGATGAGAATTTTGATGCATTAAAAATTACAAACAAGCTGAGTCCCAAAATCCTGCTGGTAGCTCCTCATAAAAGATTGAGCTGGCAATTTCATCATCGCCGTGCAGAAATATGGAAATGCATCGGCGGTACTGTCGGTGTTATTACCAGTGACACAGATGAAGAAAAAATACAGCATACTTTAAAAGAAGGAGATATTATAAAATTAAAACAGGGAGAACGTCATCGTCTTATTGGTCTGGATGGTTGGGGAATGGTGGCTGAGATTTGGCAGCATACTGATGAATCAAATCCCAGCAATGAAGATGATATTATTAGAGTGCAGGATGACTTTGGAAGATAAAGACCCTTCATTAACATTTACACTTTTACTATTAGCAAGAAATTTTCTAAATGCTGGGTGCCAAGTTCTTTTTCAAAAAAGCAGCATAAATCTATAGACTTGACCTTAAAAACTAAGAAGTACATTTCAATATGAAATTGAACAACAATCTGGCGTAATAACATTATCAAACTCAAATCCTCAATAACATGAACATCAAAGATTACACATCAACAGTAGTAGCAAGCCGCTCATGACAAAAATTGAAATTGATTTGGGGGAACGTTTTGGCAGAGGGAAGAAATTCATTATAGAAGCAAAAAATGCATCCCGGTTAAATAAATATATTCAGCATGCTACGTTAAATGGCAAAACCTTGAATTCGTTCCATTTTCCAGCCTCTGAATTATTGCAGGGAGGTTCATTGGTTTTAGAAATGGGTAGCCAACCGAATAAAAAATGGGGAGTTAATTAAGGAGGAAAAGAATACTGATAACGGCCATTCGAAAAATTATTATGTCAGTTTTTTTTAAATTTTATAATCTTCTATTGCTCATCTGATTTATTCAATACTGTAATATTTTATCTCCTAGCTATAAATTAATAGTGATATGCTAATCATGAATTGACGGATAAAGTTTTTTTGTTTTACCCTCGCTGCTGTTTTTTTTCATGATAGAATCATTCAGCTATAATACCCTTTCAATGATATTTAAATTTGGCTAATAGGGCGGCTAAAACAACAAATGAATACCAGTGATTTTGCAAAAAAAGTTACCAAAAAACAGTTTGATAACGGGCATTGTCCAAAACAATTGCAATGGGTTTGTCGTAATATTGCTGTTTCAATTATTTTAAAAAATCAATTAGGCAATTGCTGTCATTGTAAGAGGTTTTGATGTAAGTGCATATTTGTTTGGTAATGGCATTAACGGCCCCTAAAACATTGATACGTTTTCAGCCAGGCGAAACATTGATAAATATTCTGGCAACACACCATAAAGAACACAAAAAAAGTTGCAACGTAAAATGTGCCGCATTTAAAAAAAGTAAATGCAATTTTCCTTCCTGAACTGCTGCTACTAATGGTTTCAGTGTCTCATCCACCCAGTTGTGCTGCTACGTAGTATTTACTCTTGCCGGGATATGCCCCGTTTTTAAAAATCTAAAATTATGACGGCTCATAAATTTGCGAATGCTGGTCGTGCTTCTTTTTATTTGGGTTAGTTCTTCTACTTTTAAAATGGCTTTCCCTAAACTTTTGGGCGGTTGATTAAGTAGAAGATTCTATTATACTGGCAGCATTTTGCTCCATCGCACTTGTATTGGTACCATAACCAACTTTGAT
>JAYVGA010000467.1:0-11198 GCA_043772635.1 Chitinophagaceae bacterium | reverse complement strand
GCCTTAGTACAGTAGAACAATTGTTTTCTCAGCTTTATGCCGACCCGGATGTTGCACACGAACCCTTTAGCGCAGGCAGGCAAATGAATGCTCATTTTGCTACTAAAATGGTAGATGAAGAAGGAAGCTGGCTACCCCTGGCTCAGTTAAAAAATATATCCAGCGATATTGCGCCCACAGCCGGCCAAATGCCCAGGGCACTGGGTCTTGCATTTGCCTCAAAAATTTTTAGAAACGTTCCACAGTTGCAGGCATTTCCTGAGCTGAGCAATAACGGAAATGAAATCTGTTTTTCTACCATTGGAGATGCATCTACCAGCGAAGGTCATTTTTGGGAAACCATTAATGCCGCCGGAGTATTGCAGGTACCGCTGGCTGCCTTTGTATGGGACGATGGCTATGGCATTTCTGTTCCTAAAGAATACCAAACCATCAAGGCTTCCATATCCGATGCCCTTGCAGGCATGCAGCAGCATAATGGCAGTAATGGAATAAATATTTACAAATTAAAAGGATGGGATTATGCGGGCATGTGCGAAGTGCTGGAGCATGCCATTCAGCAAATAAGAGATACGCATACCCCTGCTTTATTTCATGTAGAAGAAATAACACAACCCCAGGGACACTCTACATCGGGCAGTCATGAGCGTTATAAAAATACCGGCAGGCTAGCCTGGGAAAGAGAATGGGATTGCATAAAACAAATGAGGGAGTGGATACTGGAAAACGCTTTGGCAGAAGAAGAAGAACTGGAAGAAATTGAAAAAAGTTCGGTGCTGTTTGTGCGGGAGAGTAAACAAAGAGCCTGGGAAAAATATCTTGCTCCAATTAAAATAATGGCAGCAGAAGCTGCAGAGCTGCTGCTAAAATTTTCTCTACTGCATGAGGATATTGCAAAACAAGCCAATGACCTTTTAGCTATTAGAGAACCAATGCGGCGTGATGTACTTAAAACATTATTTGCCTGCACTGCATTACTTCCTGCAGGCCATGAAGGAGTAAATGCAGTACGCCATTATTATGATGAGTTGCTTAAAAAAAGCGAAATTTTATACGACAGTCATTTATACAACGAGGGTCCAAAGTCTGCTTTAAAAGTTGCACCCATACCTGTTTATTATAAGGATGATGCCTCCATGGTAAATGGTTTTGAAATTCTTAATAAATATTTTGACCAGTTGTTTACCACCAATGCTAAAGTGGCAGCATTTGGAGAAGACCTGGGCTATATAGGTGATGTGAACCAGGGCTTTAGCGGGCTGCAGGAAAAACATGGCAAGCACAGAATTTTTGATACCGGCATTCGTGAGCTTACCATTATGGGGCAGGGCATTGGTATGGCGCTGCGGGGCTTAAGGCCCATTGCCGAAATACAATACCTTGATTATTTATTGTATGGTTTGCAACCATTAAGTGATGATGTGGCTACTACACATTTTCGTACTGCCGGCCAGCAGAGTGTACCATTAATTGTGCGTACCCGTGGCCACAGGCTGGAGGGGATATGGCATAGCGGCTCACCCATGGGTATGATCATAAATGCACTTAGGGGCATGTATATATGTGTGCCCCGCAATATGACGCAGGCCGTGGGTATGTACAATACATTACTCCAGAGCAACGATCCGGCTCTGATGATAGAATGCCTGAATGGCTACCGGCTAAAAGAAAAATTACCTTCCAATTTACTGGCATTTACTGTACCCTTAGGCATACCCGAAATTGTAAAACATGGTGATGATATTACCCTGGTGAGTTATGGTTCTACCCTGCGAATTGTGCAGGAAGCTGCAGAAACCCTTTTTAAAACAGGGGTAAATTGCGAAGTAATAGATGTACAGACTTTATTGCCTTTTGATATCCATCACAGCATTGCAGATTCTTTAAAGAAAACGAGCCGCATATTATTTATTGATGAAGATGTACCGGGGGGCGCTGCTGCATACATGTATAATAAAGTGATGGAAGAACAAAAGGGTTATCAATATCTTGATGCTTCTCCCAGAACTTTAACGGCTAAGGCACACCGGCCAGGCTATGGCAGCGATGGAGATTATTTTGGCAAACCTAATACAGAAGATGTGGTAAGGGTGGTGAGGGAGATGATGGCGGAGTAATTAGCAATAGGCAATGGGAAATAGGCAGTGGGCAATGGGCATAGCAAGTTTTACCTTAAAATGTTTTTTATGGGTGTGCTTAATTTTAAAACGACCAAAGTGTACAAACTTGCGTTTGAGCAGGCGATGGAAGTTTTTGAAATGACTAATAGTTTTCCTAAAGAAGAAAAATACTCTTTAACAGACCAGGTAAGACGTTCATCAAGAAGTGTAAATACTAACATTGGAGAAGCTTATCGAAAGAAGAGATATCCTGCAAATTTTGTTTCAAAGATCACTGATTGTGATGCAGAAAATACGGAGACTGGGATATGGTTAGATTTCTCACTTTCCTGTAAATACATAACATTAGAAAATCATGAAACCTTAATTGCAAAAAATGAGGAAATTGGAAGATTGTTAAGCCACATGATAAATAACCCGGATAAATATTAGTGTTGAATAAGCAATGGGCAATTGACAATCAATGCCGTTTACTTAAGAACAAATGTTCAATAATCAATTTTAAATGCTTAATTTTCAATTATAAAAGGCAGGTGCATTTTCATTGAAAATTTTTTATTAAGCATTGAATATTGAGCATTATTTCTTTCCATATCTTAAGTCAACGACATTGAATTGACAATAGGCAAATGACAATTCTGATTGACTTTTATTTTAAAAGAACCCTTGCTCTTGCCAATTTTTTGAATAGTTTTCAAACCTAAAGAACTCTTTGCCTATTGCCTATTGCCCATTGTCCATTGCCAATTTCTTCATTCCCTTTCCCTTTCCCTTTCCCTTTCCCTTTGCTTATTTTAAAAAAAGATTTTTAAACCTAAAAGAACCCTTTGCCTATTGCTCATTGTCTATTGCCAATTTTTTATGAGGTTTGCCATTATCATTTGTTGTTTTGTTTTTTCAATGCACCTGCCTGCACAGCAGCAGATGGGTTCTTTTATGGCTTATGGTGCCGAGGCAAAATATTTTTCTAATCTTAATTACAGGGTTTACCAGGGTGCGGATGGTTACCTGTGGTTTGGTACTTTAAATGGCCTGGTGCGTTTTGACGGTAAGCACTACAAAAATTATTTTTCAGATTATACCAATCCCAATTCTCCATCGGATAATACTATTGTAGATATTACCGAAGATAAAAACGGCGATCTGTGGTTTGCAGGTTTTTATCATGGAGCTACAAAATATAATAAACGCAGCGGCAGGTTTACAAAATATGCATCTCTCACAAAAGATAATAATCCTTACTATGGTATTTACCAGTTGTTAAACGATGCCCGGGGCAACCTGTGGTTTGGCACTGCAGGAAGAGGGCTGGCAAAATATAATTTTGAAAACGATAGTTTCCAACTTTTCTATCCTGAACCTTCTTTTCCTGCAGATGGTTCGGTAAGGGGATATAATTTTGTTACCTGCATGGCACCCGATCCTGTAAACGCTTCCCTACTTTGGATAGGCACTTTTCATGGCTTGTTTTCTTTTAATACATTAACCGGGCAGTTTATACCGTACCCTTCCGGTTTAAAAATGTACGGGCAGATAGATATACTCATACATGCATTACAGTTTGATAAAAATAATTTTTTATGGATAGGCACATGGGGCCATGGGCTAAATTGTTTTGATGTAAAAACCTTAAAATTTTTACCCGCTAAAAGAAAAACTGCAGCGGGTGTTGTGTATGATCTTAAAAAAATTAATGACAGTACTATTTATGCAGCTTGCCTCAATGATGGGTTATACAGCCTGCATACCAATACCGGCAGCTTTGTAAATATTACACCTCCCCGAAATCCTGCAGATCCTGCATCGCTGCAGCCCAATATTCAAAAAGTATCTGTTACACCGGATGCCGGAGTTTTTGCAGGCGGTAATTATTACGTGTATCAGCAGCATGCAGCCTACAGCAGGCTAAAAAAAAATATTTTTTTTCCATCATCAAAAAAAACAAAAGGGGTAATTGTTATAAACAGTTTCGTATGGGATAAAAACAGGCAGCAATACTGGATAGCTACTATAGATGGAAATGGTTTGTATAGTTTAGATAAAGATGCTGCAAAAATTACTGCGCTAACTTATCCAGAAATAAAAACAAACAGCGTTGAAAATTTTCATGATCTTATTGCAGATGCAAAAAGCAGGATATGGGTAATTGGAAAAAATGGTTTACTCCTATGGGATGATGTAAAAAAAAGTTTTGTAAAAGGAGATGATATTTTGTCCCTTCCGGACTCGGTAAAAAAAAATATAACAAGGCTTGCCACTACAAAACAGGGAGATGTATGGATGATAAGCAACCGTAATTTTATTTTATGGGAGATACAAAAAAACAGGACCAGTTCTTTTTTTATAGACTGGGATAAAGAATACAAAGGAGAAAAGCTGCTGAAAAATTTTACACTTCTGGCATCGCCGGATGAAACTGCCTGGCTGCTTACCACATCTGGCATGTTTCATTGTATACCACAGCAAAAAAAAGTAAAACATATTTTTAAAACCGGGGATAGCAAAACCAACCTTTCATCTGCAATTGTAAAAACAGGCGCATTTAATAAAAACAACGATTTGTGGATAACCAGCGGTAACGGCATACAGGTTTTTAAATGGGAAAATTATGCTGTAAGGGCCAATCATATGATTGATAAAGGCCTGCCTTCTATGAGTGTAAACAGCATTGCAACAGATAGCGCAGGCAGGGTATGGGCGGGTACAGCTGCGGGCCTGGGGCTTTTTGATCCTTCTAAAAAAATATGGCAGCTCTTTAACCGCCTTGATGGACTGGAAAAAGATTACCTGGACGGGAATATTTTTGTAAGCGCCGATAATAAAATAATTATAGATCAGCAGAATGGTTTTTTAATTAAAAACATCAGCGAAGTAATACCAAAAGTGCCTGCGCCTCAATTAAAACTCACTGCACTGTTCATTAATAAAAAAGAACTGCAGAATAACCTGCTGCCTGAATATATATCCAAACTCGTTTTGCCTTACGACAGTAATAATGTAGACCTGGAGTTTGCTGCAATGGATTGGATATATCCCTTTAAAACCAGTTACCGGTATAAAATTGAGGGCATTGCATCAGACAGTTCCTGGATGCCAAACCCCGATTGCAGGATAAGTCTTACCGGGCTGCAACCGGGCAAATACGTGGTGCATATCCGGGCACTTATCAGCAATGCTAACTGGAGTAATGAACTTATATTTTCTATTACTGTCAAACCTCCTTTTTATAAAACCTGGTGGTTTATTTTTTTATGTACAGCTGTAGTGTTTTTAATGTTGTACGCTTTGTACCGTTACCGGATAAATAATTTTTTGCAAATGCAAAAAGTGCGCAATGCCATAAGTCGGGATCTGCATGATGAAATTGGCGCCACACTAAGCAGCGTGAACATGCTCAGTGCTGTAGCGTTGATAAAAGCCGGAGAAAACAACGACGCAAAACCCATCATTGAGCAAATTAAAAATTCGGTGCAGCAGGCCGGGGAAAGTATTGATGATATTGTATGGAGCGTAAACCCCGCCAACGATAAGGCTTCTGACACTTTTGCAAGGATAAGAAAATATATTACCGAAATTATAGAAGCCCGTGGGGTGAATTGTATGATTGATATTGAAGAAACGCAGGAAGACAGGAAGCTGGATATGGAGATGCGCCGGGATCTGTATCTTATCTGCAAAGAAGCGGTGAACAATGCTTTAAAATATGCGGCATGCACCGAAATAAATTTACAGATAAAAGTTAAATCCAATAATCTTCAATTGCATATTGCCGATAACGGAAAAGGTTTTGACACTTCCATATTGCCCGATAGCCAACGAAATGGTATAGGCAATATGAAACACAGGGTTGCAAAACATAATGGCAGTTTTTCTATCCATTCTCAAAAAAATAAAGGAACAGCGATTGATTGTGTGATGAAATTTTAAGGAGCTGGATAAATTAAAGAACAATTTGCATCGTAATTTATGAAACGCATTTATTAATGATTTGCTGTTTAGTATATGGTACCCTAAACCCCTAAACCTTGTAAACCCCTAAACCCCTATTACCCAAAAATGTTATTTTATCAGTAGCATAAAGTATTTACATTGCAGGCATAATGGAGATACCCATTGTTATATACGAAGATAATGAAGTGCTGAGGCGCTCCATAGAACTGTTGCTGCAAACGGTGCCGGATTTTGAAGTGGCAGGCTCTTTTCCAAATTGTATAGATGTAAAAAAGCAGATGAAGGCCCTGCTACCCCAATTGGTGATTATGGATATTGATATGCCCGGCATACCCGGCACCAAAGGCGTAGAACTGATAAAGGAAACCGCCCCCGAAATATTGGTGGTAATGCACACCGTTTTTGAAGATGATGAAAAATTGTTTGAAGCCCTGTGTGCAGGCGCCGATGGTTACCTGCTTAAAAAAACATCTCCGGAAAAATTTATCGAATACCTGCATGAAGTGCTGGAAGGCGGCGCTCCTATGAGCCCGGCCATTGCCAAAAAAGTAATGAATGTATTTGCACAAAAAAATAACCTGGCCACTGGTTTCAATATTACCCTCAGGGAAACAGAGATTTTGGTGCAGTTGGCAAAAGGATATTCTTACAAACAGATTGCCGCTGCATTGTTAATAACGGTAAACACTGTACGAAAACATTGCCAGCATATCTACGACAAACTGCATGTAAGCTGCGGCACCGAAGCCGTGGTAAAAGCTTTAAAATACAGGATTGTAAATATATAGCGGCCGCCCTTATTATTGTATCTGATTATAAAAAAATTATCCACCCCAATTCGATATTTACTTTTCGCATTTTTAAATTTTTATACCAAATAAATTTATATGAAAAAGATACTTATCTCTCTCGTTATTTCTTTGCCCCCTGTTGCAGTTGCACAAAATGTGGGTATTGGAACCACCACACCGTTTGCCAGATTACAGATAAACCATCAGGGCAATACAACCATCGGCCTTCAATTAGTTGACTCTGGCGCTTTAAGATTGGGCGCTATTAAATTCAGCAATATCAATCATCCTGAAGGAATGTATCTGAGCGGCAATTATTATTCTTCCTTTAACAAAGATCATTACCTGTATGTTTCATCCGATACCGCTATTGTGGCCACTTTCCGGGGAGATGGAAGTGTAGGAATTGGTACAACCACACCTACGGAAAAACTTGAAGTAAGAAATGCATTAAGGAGCACACTTAAAATCAGGTCGGGAGGTTTTAATGATACAACCCAGCTTATTTTTAGTAACACCAATGCTTCAAACCAGGGTACCGAATTTTCAATAAAAAGTATAAGAGAAGAAGGGCTGTATTTTTCATCACTGTCAGATTTTGGCCCCAATAATACTGCCAACTCATTGGTAGTACTGCCCAATGGAAATGTAGGCACGGGGATTTTACCAACCGGTAAATTACATGTTAATGGAAGTATGAAAATAGAAGGGTTGAATTTGATGGAGTTTGGGGCAGGTATTGCCGGCAAAGAAGCAAGCGCAGGTAAAATTGGATACAATGCATTTGGCACCAATGCTCTTGCAATTGTTGGCGCCGGCACAACAGCCGCAAACCGCAGAGTGTATGTTTTTGGTGAGGGTGGCACTACGTTCAGCGGGCCTGCAACCATAACAGGCAATACAAATATAGGTGGGCAGTTGCAGTTAAACGGATCCACGGGTGCTGCGGGACAAGTGCTTACATCTAATGGAACAGCCGATCCAACATGGGCAAATACTGCCTATACAAATAATACCAGGTTTGGTATTCTTTTTAACAAAAATGCAGGTAGTACAAGTGGCGATGCAAATATATGGAACACACTTTATAACCTTAATACAACAGATGTCACAATCGGCACTTCAAGTATCACTATCAATAAATCGGGCTTATACCATTTTGATATTACCATGACTTCGTTCATCAATTATTCTGTAGCACCTTCTTTTTATCCAAGGCATGAATTGTGGTTTTACTTTGGCAGTGCATCTCCTTTGAAACCGATTTACGACCAAATGGACAACAGCACAACTGCAAATTTAAACTGGACAAAGAATGAAACAGTAACACAGGATATTTATATAACCGCACCTGCAATATTGAGATTTAACCATAGGCTTGCTGCGGGCAGCGGTGGTACCATTTCTAATTATCAGGCCGACGGTTCTGTTGTAGGATATTTAATAAGTGAATGATTTTTTCTTTTTTATTATTTCCTGATGATTTTTATTTCAGTTAGCAATGCCTTAACTTAAAGGTTCAATTTTATTTTTAACCTAAACACTAATTACTATGGGTATTGTAAAAGTTATTGAAGTAATTGCTACTTCTACCAAAGGCATTGACGATGCGATTCAGATTGCTGTAACCGAAGCGTCTAAAACAGTGCGTAATATCGATTCCGTTTATGTGAAAGATATTAAAGCGCATGTGAAAGACGGAAAAGTAACCACTTATGGTGTTGTGTGCAAGATATCTTTCCGCCTCGATTAATAATTGCAGCTTTAGTTCTGTGCAAAGCCCGCTGCTTAGCGGGCTTTGCTGTATCTGGATATTTAAAAATTGATAATGCCATGTATCATTGCTTACACAAAAGTGGTATTTAAATTTTTAAATAATGATATTATCATTGTAATAAAATTATACCATGAGAAAAAATATTATTTTATTACTGCTCTGCCTGGCTTTTTATTTTTGCAAAGCACAAAGCGTAAGTATTAATACGGATGGCTCTGCACCTGCAGCAGATAATATGCTGGAAATAAAAAAAGCAGGTAAAAGTAAAGTGGCCATAAAAAGTAATTCTTTTAATGATACTGCGGAGCTGCAATTCAGTAACAGATCTCCCGGCAACTTTGGAACCGATTTAAATTTGAGATTCATCAGAGAACAGGGTTTGTATATCGGTACCACGTCAGATATTTCATCACGGGTAAACGATTCATTATTTACCATGTTACGGTTTGGTAATATAGGCATAGGAACAAAAATACCCGCAGCAAAATTAGATGTAATTGGAAACTTAAAAATAACAGATGGCACGCAGGGAGCAGGTAAAGTATTAACCTCCAATGCAAGCGGACTTGCGAGTTGGCAGGACCCTGGTAACCCTGAGGCATTTTCTGCAATTGGCACTGCTCCTGCTATTTCAAATTTTCAACTTATTGCTACAGGAGTACAAACTAAAGTAACCGTAGTAAATGTAGAGGAACGGGATGATGGAAATATATTTGACCCTGCCATTACCAGGGCAACGATTTCTTCAGAAGGATGGTACCATTTAGATGTGAGTTTGAATTACAGCCTGGCAGAAGCAGGCGTATACAATGTTACCGTTAATAAATTTTCTGCTGCCGGAGCATCCCTGGGGCCGGTAAGATATGTTCATCATGAAATAGCACCTGGATTATCAGACCAGGATTTTCAAATAGGTATTTCCTGCAATGCCTACTTTTTTGCAGGCGAGTATCTTGAAGTGTATACCACTCAAAATTCTGGAGTACAGCAAAGAATTGCCGGTAGTTTTTTTTCCTGGTTTAATATGCACAAAATAAAATAGGGGCTTGAGATATTTTATTTTTCCTCCGCCTTACTTATCTCATCAAGCAGCATGGTAGAAAAGACTTTGGCGCCATCATCGTTTAAATGAGAAATGTCTGCAAATAATTTTGGGTTGCTGGTAAATACAGCATCTTTAGAATAATCCATAAAAGGCACCTGGTATTTTGCTGCCATTTGCTGCGCAATAGCAACAGAATAATCGGTAGTAGCTGATTGAATAAAATAAGGGGATACTACCACATACAATTTAATTTTTGCATTAATACAGTCCTGTATAAAAGATTCGTACACTTTTATTTTCTGGCTGTCTGTGTCATATGTAACAGGATTATTTTCTTTTTTTACCGGCCCGTTCCATATCCTGTTTAATGGCACATAACCTTTTATATCTTCTGTTCTTTTTTTATTAAATTCGGTATTGCCCACCGCTATTGTAAACAGAGATGAGTTGTAAGGATATATAGAAGATAATAATTTAAACTTTTCATAATCGCTTTTCAGTTCAGTAAGAGGCCGTATTTCGGGATGCGTTTTATAGTAGGGCAGCAGAGAAGATAACCTGTCGTAGCTTTCCTGGCTTTGTTTAAATTCTGAATTTACAAAATCAAGAACAACCATTTTAGGAGTATACCTTTTTAATACAGCTTTAAGCACTGCATAATGGTAAAAAATAGAATTGCCATCCCGGCCGGCATTGTAATAAGGCAAGTGTAAGCGCTCTTCAAAAACAGCAGGATGATAATGATGGTTTGCTTTTGATGATCCAAATATTAATACATCTGCGGTGGTTTTTTGCATAGCGTAAGTAGTACGGTATTGCAAACCACTATCTTGCTTAAAATAAAAGTAGCGCAGCATTGTTCCCACAGCATAGTCGAGCACAAATATAAGGGCACAAAAAACAAGTAGTTTTAAAACAAAAACTTTGTTTGCATCCTTAATACTTTTATTGATTGATGTTTTAAACATGAGTTCTTAAAATTGAAAATAAATAAATTCTCCGCCATCAAAAACGCCTGCAATTAAAATACAAAGCAGCAAAAAACAATAATAACTATTTCGCACAAACCAGTTTTTGTGGGTGGATAACGTAAACAAATTATTATAATATTCTTTTTTAATCTCGTTTAAAATAAGGAACAATATTCCTAATAATGAAAAGATAATTATTGTAGGGTTTTCGATATAGATAGAGCCGCCGGCAGTAAAAATTCTTTTAATAACAGTAAGCGCATCCGAAACTGTATTAGCTTTAAAAAAAATAAGTGTAAATGCAAAATAACCAAGCGTAAAAATAACACCGGCAATATTGTTTAACAGGCCTGGTATTTTTTTGCGTATATTCTTTCTTGTTTTGCGGGTAAAAAATTCTATGGTAAGAATAAGGCCCTGCAGCAGGCCAAAAATAATGAAGGTCCAGTTGGCGCCATGCCAAAAACCCAGCACCACAAAAGTTGTAAACGATGCATACACCACACTCCATTTACCCCAATCTCTTTTTGCAATAGCTATTGG
>JAYVGA010000466.1:0-6740 GCA_043772635.1 Chitinophagaceae bacterium | reverse complement strand
TGGCTGATGCACGGGCTGTATTGCCATCGCTTAAATTATACTGGTCTACCCAATCGGTAACAGCAGCGCCGGCTACAGCAGCTTTCCAACTCCCATAGTGGCCGGCTAACCAAACCGTCATATAACCACCATACGACCATCCGCTCACGCCAATTCTGGTAGTATCTATTATGCCGGTAGATTTTAGTTTTTCCAACCCGGCCATCACATCACGGCCCGGGCCTGCACCTGCATCTTCTACAATAGATAATTTATATTCTTTTCCTAAATTATCACTGCCCCGGTAATTTGGTTCAAAAACAAAATAACCTTCGTTGGCCAGCAATTGCGCAAACCTGCCAAACATTTCTACCGATGTAGAATTTGGACCTCCATGTATTACCAGCACCAGCGGATATTTTTTGCCCTTGTCATAATTGGTTGGATAGGTAATAATACCACAATGTTTCCAGCCATCATTTTCCCACCTGATGGTTTCTGTTTTGCCCAAACTCATCATGCTTATTTCTTTATTAAAGTCTGTAAGCTGTATTGGTTTTGCTGTTGATGATGACATGTAATATAACTCCACCGGCTTTGCAGGTTCGGAACCGGTGAATGTAATGCCGCCGTTTTTATTTACAGAAAGATCTACCCAGAAAGACCAGGAAGGACAGATAGCACCCAGGTTTAGCGGCGTGGCTTTGCCATCTAAGGTAAGCGTCCATAAAGAAGTTTTATTATCATTATGCCCGCCTACCAATAAAGATTTATTATCGGGCAGCCAGTCAGAGAGATACAGATCCCTGTTTAATGTAGTGGATATAGATTTGCCATCGCCACCTGTGGCATTGGTAACCCATACTTCATTTATGCTTTCGTTTACACCTGCATTTTTATACCAGTAAGCAATTTTACTTCCGTCGGGAGAAAATGCAGGATACGATTCCAGCCTGCTGCGGGTAGTTATTTGTTTGATGCCTGAATCTGCCAGGGAGTAGGAGTGGATGCTTCTTGTTTGTCCATCACCGGAATACGGCGATGCTACTTTTACAAACAATATATGTTGTCCATCGGGCGACCATGCCAGTGGTGAAGAAGGCGCACTTGGCGGAATTACCAGCGGCAAAGTCCATGTACCATCCGTTATTTTTTTTTGTGTACCGGTAACCGTATTTGCCAACCATATATGTGCAGGCAATGGCTGGCTGGCAATGAACATATCGTTATTGGTAATTTCAAAACCGGTAAAACCTTTTTCAATTTCCTTTTTGTTTTTTGGTTCATCTACAGCGGCATAAGCAATGTGCACAGCATTTGGGCTCCAGGAAAAATGCTGTACACCCCTGGGTGCTTTGGTTATTTGTTTGGCCTCGCCACCCAGCATGGAGAGTAAAAATATTTGCATGACCGCCTCTTTGCCCTGCCCTGTTTTAGATAAAAAAGCCAGTTGCTCTCCATTGGCACTCCAGCGGGGACTGGATACAGAAAACCGTTCCTGTGTGAGTGTTCTTTTTTTAGCCGTGGCCACATCTACCAATACCAGTTCGGTATTAAACCTGTTTTGCACATAATCGGGCCTGGATACTACCACTACTATACTTTTCCCATCCGGCGATAACTGCGGATCTGATACGGATACCAGCTTTGCCACATCTGCCAATTCAAACTTCTTTTGTGCAAAAAGATTTATTGAAAATACATTTATCGTTGTGATAAATAAAAATGCTGTTAGTTTTTTTGTCATTTTATTATGGGTTGATTTTGAAGATGTAAATTGTTTGTGGGGGTGGTAGATTTTGCATGGGGTTTGTATTACTGCTAATATACTCCATAAAATTCAACAGCTATTTTAGCCATCCAATCTTTTTTAATTCAGTTAATTTATTACTGCTTCGATAATGCTTGCTGCGGGTGCAAACCGCTGTGATTATTTGTCAGCAGTGCTTTACGATGATGATAAGGTACACCCTTCAGCGGCGGCAATTTATATTTCAACCGTACAAGTGTGCAACGCAGGAAAAGCCTCATCGGTTTTTTAAAGCGGGGCTCAAAAATGTATGGGTTCTTTTCCTTCTTTGCGAGCCGTAAATAAAATTCTATTATTTTTTTGAAAGGCTGTTGTTACTGAGTAAAATATTATTTGGGTCTAATTCCATTTTACCTGGCGCAGTATCTACAATAAAGGTTTGCACCTGTTGCTTTTTAAAAATGTTCATTTTTAAAATGGTAGGGGTGCTGCCGCCCAACTTATAAAAACCAATTTCTACCGGAACATTAAATATAATATCCCCCGTTTGCGTTTGTTCTAATTGTATCGTTAGTTTTTTATGGGCAGCATCATACTGCCAGGTACCATTAATGGCTGGATTAATTGGCTGATAAAGCCATTGCTTAAAAAATATTTTTAAATCTTTACCAGATGCTTTTTCCATAGCAATTCTAAAATCGGTTGTTGTGGCATTGGCATTATAAAATTTTGCATAATAGTTTTGGATGCCTTTTTTAAAATCTGCATCCCCCACCAAATTCCTGAGCATGTGCAAAACCCACGCACCTTTTTGATAAGTGATGCCACTGGTTACGGGTTCCTTTTCGGCCGATCTGGGGCTTACTACACTAAAGCCGGGCATTTTTAATGCCAGGTCTAATGCCTTTTTTTTTGCTTTAATAATCCCCTTTGTATATGCATCTTTTCCATATTCGTTTTCAATAAACAACAAAGTAAAAAAGGTGGCAAACCCTTCACTGAGCCAGGCATCGTCCCAGGTGGTTTCGGTAACCGCATTACCAAACCATTGATGTGCTATTTCGTGTATCACCACATCCCTCATTCGCTCCTCTCTTTTACCATTAATTAAATTTTCTCCATAAAAAATAGCTGAGGATGTTTCCATACCTCCACCACTATTTACCGATTGAATATTGGCCAGTTTTTCATAAGCATAAGGACCAATATAACTGCTGTAAAATTCCAATACCTTTTTGGTGGGTTCGTCAAAATCGTAAAAGCCCGCTTCCCTGTTTTTAGCATACACCCATGACTGAATTGATTTGCCGTTAAAATGATCCACATATTTAACTGCAAAATCGGCTACCCCCAACACGTATAACCAGCAGGATACCGGCACCGATTGTTTCCAATGGGTAAGCCTGGTATTGTTACCCATATCGGATTCTTCTAACAATAATCCGTTTGATATTACTTTGTAATGTGCAGGTGCTGTTACAATAAATTCGGAAGTGGCTTTATCGGAAGGATGATCCAGGGTAGGTAACCATTGTCTTGCTTTATTGGGCCAGTTTTCACAAAAAAAACTTCTGTCGCCAAATTTTGTGGCGCCAATTCTTAATCCATCAAAAGGAATTCCATGATAAGATATGGTAAAAACTATTACTGAATTTGCAGCGGAAGGGTTTGGTAAACTAATAATTACCTCATCGTTTTGATGGGTATAACTAACGGGCACATCAGCAACTTTAATAGCATCAATCTGCATTCCTTTGCCTTGCCTGTCTGCAGTTTTATTAATAAAGTCTAAACGAAAATTTTGCATCCCTGCCTTCTTAAACAATACGGTAATCTGTGCATTACCATAAATCACATCTGCACTATCAGATAAACTTATCTTAAATGAATAATGTTTTATGTCTATATTTTTATTTACAGGGTAAGTGTCTGCCCACACAAGTACAGGCAAAAAAAACAGGGCTGCTGCTAAAAAATTAGTCTTGATATTCCGCATTATTGTATGGTTACTTTTTTTAAATAAAATCCTTTGGCATCCACTTGCGGAGGCAATGCACTATTTACCACAATGCCTTCTATCGGAATTACCAATCTGCTTGTTTTATCATTCGCCGTTATGTCAAATGGCAATGGCATAAAAAAATTATTGATCTTTATTTGATATTTTTGAAGACCAATTTCTTTTACATTTACTTCTATTGAATTGGTGGTTCTTAAATAAAAGTCGAAAAATGGTTTCAGGTCTTTACCGGAAGCTGTGCTAAATAATTTTTCTACATCATCGGTTGTAACAAAATTGTCGTAAGTATATTTTGGGTCGGTAGCCAGTTTTTTTAAAGTAGGGAAGAAGATGTCATCACCCGTAATATAACGCAGGCCGTGCATAAAGAAAGATCCTTTGCCATAAATATCTCCTCCGGAATATACTTCCTCTTCAGTTATTTCATCGCCCAATACCATTGCTTTTTTATTTCGTACACCTCTTCTATGGCCGGCTATCATTTCGTTATAAGCCGCTTCCCCTCCCAATTCCAGCATTGCCAATGCTTCGGCGTAAGTGGCAATACCTTCCTGTATCCACATGTGTGCCCAGTCTTTATTGGTTACCTTATTGGCCCACCATTCGTGTGCATATTCATGAAATAAGTTATCAGAATATTCATGACCTCCCACCTGCCTGTATTTAAATTTGTTATCAAATGTAATCATCGTTTGATGCTCCATACCGGAATTGGGCACTTCTGCAATTCCAATTTTTTCCTTAATCCAGGGATATTCTCCAAAATACTTTTCCAATATTTTTGTATCCCTGATCTTTGTTTCTATTACTTTTTTTGCATGGGCAGTATCTACTTCTAATACATAATACTCTATGGGCACTTTGTTGCCTTCAATAGTAGTGTAAATATCTTTTGCCACTTTGTATTTACCTATATTAAATAAAATACAGTAATTACTAATGGTATAATTTGTTTTCCAATGATAGGTTGACATATTTTTTTTAGTGATTACGCTCATTAATAATCCTGGCCCTGCCACCAGCAAATTAGAAGGAACAGTTATTTTTAAATCGGCTCCTTCATTGGGTTCATCACTGGGATGGTCTTTACACGGAAAATACATTTCGCCCCCTTCGGCCTGGATATTTAATGATACCCAGTCATTCCCATTCGAATCTTTGGTCCAGGTAAATCCGCCATCCCAGGGAGGCTTTACAGCAACTGGCGGTATTCCGTTGTATTCGATATTTACTTTATGATTTCCAATTTTAAAACCTGCAGAAGATGTAATAAATATTTTATCATCGTGTTGATTAAAGAGGGTCACTTTTTTATTTACACTGATTTTAGTAACCTTGTATAAATGAATTAAATCCATTAATATAGTATCTGTTTTTTTAAACAGGTTCAAACTTACTTCTACAGACCCATTGATAGATTGCTGTTTAATATCTATATCTAAAGCAATGGTATAATGCCGTATGTCTATTATAGCCTGTAAGGGCAGCAGCTTACCTCCGGAGCTGAGATAGCTTAGATCTCTATTATTAATATTGCTTTTATCCTGGCTGTGGGCAACAAAGCATTTAAATAAAAAAACAATAAGTGTACATAGTTTAAGTAAGTGCAAACTGTAATTTTTGCTTCTAAATTTTAATTTCATTTGATCACTTTTTTATTTTTTTAAAGAATGAATATATTCCCTTTTTAGCAAAGCTGCATTCAATATTTTGTGTGAGGTATGGCCACCTGGTAGTGCTTAGGTAAAAGATGATCAGCATTTTGTAAAGTAGAGCTGTGCTGGCAACCGGGGCTCAATGGAGATTCATAAGCTTTAAACATATAATAGTTGTTTTTGCAGGACGGTTCGCTGCTGGTCATAAGCCCATGCAGCGGCGGCGCACGGTGCAAGGGATGGCTTTACGATGAAGTTAGCTTTACTCCAACTGGGGAGTTATTACAATTATCTTTTAAACCCCTACTACAACCTTTTAAGGCCGCCGTCCGGTGTTATCACCGACGGCTCAAAGCTTAGGAAGTAACAAATCTTTTTATTAAATTCAATGTATGAAAACATTATACCCCGTTCATTGACCGCAATTTTATACTGCTACTAATTATGAGTGGTTTTACGAATATGGAGTTGATCATTTTAATATGCTTACACATTTTAAGCGGTAAGTGCTGCAATATTTTTATTTATATAAGCCGTTTTGTGCAGGGTGGTTCGCTGCTGGTCATAAGACCAGGCAGCGGCGTCGCACGGTGCAACGGATGGGTTAACGATGATGGTGACTTTAAAACCAACAGCGGCGGAAAAATTCATCAGCTATTTTAGCCATTCAATCTTTTTATTCAGTTAATTTATAACTGCGTCGGAAATGCTTGCTGCGGTTGCAAACCGGTGGGATTATTTGAAAGCAGTGAGCTGCCTTCGGCAGAACACCAGGGTGCCAGTGGGGGAAGTCTTAGTTGCTGTGTGCAATATTTTGCCTAACGAGATAACCATTTTGTTAATGCTCCAGAACCTCCAATTAAAAATATTAGTCCACCCACTACAATTAGTATGATTAGTATTACCCAAAATTTTGTTGAGTCGTGTTCTTGTTTTTCTTGCGGTGTCATGTTTGCATAATTCTGTTCTGCTTGTTCTCTTAGCTTTCGTCTACCATAAGCGGTATTTGGATTGTATGGTTTCTTTTGTCCCACTTGAGTTGCTTGTTTAATTAGTGTATGATCAGTTCAATTTTTGTAAATTTTTAAGGCCCTCCGATGTTATCACCGACGGCTCAAAGTTTGACCGCTATTGTTTGCATCTCCGCTAATATACACTATAAAATTCATCAGCTATTTTACCATCTATTCTTTTTTAATTCAGTTAATTTATAACTGCTTGGTTAATGCTTGCTGAGCTTGCAAACCGCTGGGATTATTTGTCAGCAGTGAACTGGCTGTGCAGAACACTGGAGCAAGTGGGGCAAGTGGGTTTAAAATTTAAGTTTATAAAGCTT
>JAYVGA010000465.1:0-14904 GCA_043772635.1 Chitinophagaceae bacterium | reverse complement strand
GTTTGGTGGTTATTGCGGCCCGGCAGTAAAACCCATTGCATTAAAATTTTTAACCACTATTGCACAAAATGAAATCACCAAAAAAATTCCTGTCTCCGGCATTGGTGGCATCAGCACCTGGAAAGATGCGGTAGAATTTATGTTGCTTGGCGCAACTAATGTGCAGGTATGCACCGCCGTTATGACGCATGGTTTCCGCATTATAGAAGACCTCTGCGAAGGCATGAGTAACTGGATGGATGAAAAAGGTTTTAATACCCTGGAAGATTTTATTGGCAAGTCGGTAAATACCATTACGCACTGGGAAGACCTGGATATCAACTACCATCATATTGCCAAAATAAACCAGGATAAATGTATTCACTGCGGCCTTTGTTTTATCACCTGCGAAGACACATCGCACCAGTCCATAAATTTAACGCCCGGCAATCCTTACAACACTTATACTATTAAAGAAGAAGAATGTGTGGGTTGCAATCTCTGCCAATTGGTATGCCCCGTTAATGATTGTATTACCATGGAAGAACACCGGGTAGCGCCGGAATACCTTAACTGGATTGAGTTTCAAAAGAGAGGATTGCCATTGAATGATCATTGATTAATTTATATTTTTTTTCTTGTCCCTATTTTTTCAGGTGACCAACTTTTGTAATTCTATTTAACATCGTTGTGCCTGCCCCTATGCTTGCGTAGGGGTCACTCCCTTGTACTTTTATATCTTCATTCGGCATTACAGTATTTTTTATATAAAATCAGTTATCATACTAAAATTTTTCATATTCAAATAAATTTTTCTGGTTAGCGTTGAAGTAAGACCAGCCCGATATAAGTAACAGAAATTATTACTACCACTCATCATACATACTTTACCATTTGTGAAAGTTCAAATCCCGCCCTTCACGGATTTATTTCGGCAAATAATTCCTTCTGTATATCTTCACTTTTCAAATTTAAACGGAGCATTGCTTCCATGTAAAATGTACCATCTTATTGCTGCTGCTCTTTTTAACTACCGCCAAAGAGTAAAGCCACCATCCATTTTTTCTTAATAATATTTACTAACATTTTGTTGGGCTGCAACGGATGTAAAAAAAAAGTGTTTTGCTTTTTATTTATCCAGGGCAGGTTAAATAATTGTATACTGTAAAAGCTGTAACTATAGAATAGCTAACAGCTGACCGATATTCAAAAAAAAGGAAAACAGGCACAGGAAAATATTCTTTTTCATAATCACATTTTTTTAGCTGTAAAAAAAATGCTGATTAGGGTCATTATTTATGAGTGATAACTATTCAACCGTAAATTTATACCCTCTGCCATGTATGTTTATGATTTTAACGGAGGGATCTTCACATAATTTCTTTCTTAATTTAGACATCAGCACATCTACATTTCTACTGATTACAAAAATGCCTTCATCTTCCCAAATTTCTTTCATCAGCTTTTCCCTTTCGGTGATTTGATTAATATTTTCGGAAAAAATCTTTAATGCTTTTCCTTCTTTTCCCGAAAGTAAAATAGTTTTATTTTCAATATTAAGCACATTCTTTTCTGAACAATATCTAAAACTTCCCAACTTTATAAAGGCTTTATCATCAACAATTGGTTGCTGCTTTTGTTTTTTCTTAAAGGCATCTTTTACATAATATGCCACAAAACCCAAAGGAATGAGTAACAGTAACAAAATTGTAGCATCAAATTTCTTTTTTTTCAAAAATTCAATGTTAATCAAATAACAACCTGCTTGCAATTTACGGCCCAGGCAAGGAGTTAAATTACCTGTTTTGCCGCTAATTTCAAATGCAAAAATGGTTTCCTGCTGTTTGCATGCTATAACATTTACAATATAATCTTTTGGTGAAAGATTTTTTTGAAGTTGCCTTTGTACCAGGTTGATTAATGTATCTGATATAAATTCAAAATTATTTTGAAAGGAAATTTGGTAAGTAGTTTCGTTTAATTTTTTAACCGGCAGCACTCTTGAGGTAGAATCTTTGGCTGTAACCAAAAGCTGATGTCCGATATTACGTAACACAATTTGCAGGTGATTTTCGGGAATTTCATTTTTCTTTTTGATAAATGCAACTGCCGAAATCAAAACAATCATTAACACAATAGAAGAACCGAACAGAATATAAGGCTTCATGTGTGCAAAATAATCTATTAAACAACGCTTTTTAATAATTTCATAAACGTTTTACATATCTTTTACAGCTTTTTACATTTAAAAAGCTGCACAATACCTGCCCACCTATACCTTTACTTTATTATTTCACCAGGTAAATTTAAAGTCATGAATATTTATGTCCTTGCTATTATTCTCTTTTTTCAAATCTTCTTTGCCAGTAATAATGCTGTAAAATTTTCACAGTCAGCTGCTAACCTCACTTTCCCGCAGAAACAATTAAAAGTTGAGCCGGGGGTTGCAAACATCATTTTTCAATCAACAGATGGTGGGCAAACATGGCAGGATATTAGCCAGGGATTGCCCAAAAATTTGCAGGGAGATGGTTTTTTTGCAAACGATAAAGAGCTCTATTTAAATGCTGGAAATGCAATGTATCAACGCAAACAGGATTCTAAAGCCGCTTTCTGGATAAAGGAAATGTTTCTTAGCAATCCTGGTACCATAGTAGCGGGACGGAACAGGATATTTGCTTACAACCATGATGGCCGTATTCTACAAAAACTAAACGGAACAGGTTTATGGTTGCCTATTTACACAAATTTTACAGGGGAAAATATACTCACCGTTTTTGAAACTGATGGAGGTACAGTTTTCATCGGCAGCCGCAATGGGATTTTTAAATCAGCAGACGGTGGAAAAAGCTGGAAACAGGTAAATAAAGGAGGCTGGGTGATGAAATTGGTAGAGTCGGCAGGCGTACTTCTTGCCACCAGTGTGAATGGGATATTACGTTCTGCCGATGATGGTGAAAACTGGGAGTTGGTGGTAAGCGAAGGTGGTGTTGGTATCGCTGCAGAACGTATCAGTGGCGGCTTTGCTGTTATCACTTATAACGATGCATCAAAAACGAGAAGAGTGCGCACTTCTTACGACGCTGGTAAAACCTGGCAACGCATTGATGCCGGCCTTCCGCCTCAAGCCTCTATTGCCTCAATAATGCAGGTTGGAGAATTCTTCTTATGTGGTCATCCCGACGGTATTTACAGATCAGCCGATAAAGGAAAAACATGGAAGCTGTTACTTCCTTCTATCGAAAATAAGGTGTTTAATTTATCTGTTTCAGGCAATGTTATTTATGCCATACCCAGGGGTGGAGGATGTTAAAAAACCGTAGTTAAAAAAATATCAGCTTCGCTGAAAAAAGGTTTGGAACAAAGGCACTAAGGAAAATTGTACGTGTTTTCCTTAGTGCCTTTGTGGCTGGGTGGTTGAAATGAATTTTTGAAATTTTTTTTTAATCCTTTTAATTAATTGACTTTAGCAGCTTGTTCAAACCGGAGCTGTATAAAAGATAGCCCATGTATAGAACAAACAGGAAACCAATGCTATGCTAGTTAAAAAACACGCATCAATTTGCAAATCATTATTACCAATTTATACTTAGCTTATCAATACCACTCATAAGATGTACTTTACCATTTGTGAAAGTACAGATCCCGCCGGTAACAGATTTATTACTGCAATTGGTTGCTTCTCTATATCTTCACCTTTCAAATTTAAACGGAGCACTGCTCCTATGTAAAATGTACCATCTGATTGCTGATGCTCTTTTTAACTACCGCCAAAGAGTAAAGCCACCATCCATTTTTTTTCAGTAATATTTACAAACGTTTTGTTGTGCTGCAATGGCTGCGAAAAAAACTTTTTTTCAAAATTAAATGTGCAGGAAAAGTTCAATAATGGTATGCCATACAAGGGAGTGACCCCTACGCAAGCATAGGGGCAGGCACAACAATGTTAAATTGAAATAGAAATGTCTGTAGCAAAATAATTTTAATAACTTTTCTCTAAACCAAAAATCAACAATGAGGGGCTATCAAAAATTTTTAATGCATAACGGAATGAACCTGTTTTTTCAAAAAGAGGCGTTCTTTAAAACATTTGTATTTTTACAAAAATTAAACAGGAAATGAAGTATAAAATATTTTTTTCAGTAATTGCCTTTTCTGCACTGTGTATGTTTTTATCCTGCGAAGATGAAAAAACAGAAGACCTTACCCAGGCCGTAAATAAAAACGGAGCAGTGGAAACTTCTGTTACAGTGCAGCATGCAGATAGCCTGCATGATATTTTGCTTACCAAACATACCATCTGGTACAAAGGAAGTCCTTATAAAAATGTAGAGTATAGAGATACTGTACCATCCCTTGGCATGGAAAATACCACAAAAGAAAACAGTAATGGCGATGAAGAAAATGTAGTAGTGAAAAAGGATTATGAAATTTTTATAACGGTGAAGTAGATTTGCGGGCTAGAAATGAAAGGGTCAAAGGTCAATGGTCAATAGATTTTCTAAATACTAAACTCTAAACCAACCTATGAAATAATTTAAACTTTTGCACAATGAAAAAAACAAAAACCATACAGCTTATTTTAATTACTGCGGCACTGGCTTCCTGCGCAGAAAAAAAGAAAGAACCCGAATGGGGCAGCGGTAATAAAACATATGTGAGAGGCGACAGCACTGCGCCTTACACCCGAACGCATCATGGCGGCAGCGGTTTGCTGGGTGTAGCGCTTTGGTATTATGCCTTCCGCCCATATGGAAATTATAACAACGGTGTTTACTCAAGAGCGGGTTATTATTCCGGGGCGGTGCCGCACAATGTAAATGTGGGCAGCAATGGTTTAAAAGGCAATATAACAAGAGGTGGGTTTGGGAGGAGTGGGGTTAGAGCTGGATCATAAATGATAATAGTCATTAGGTCAAAGGTGAAAGGTCAAAGGTCAAAGAAGCAAGGCCTGCCCTATTTTTTGTAGGGGGTCATTAAGTCATTAGGGAAGCACAATTACAAACTGGTTAATGAAACTTTAAACTATGATACACTAACCTTGAACCTTTGAACTTTGAACTTTTGAACCTCTTGAAACCTCAGAAACCTTTTAAACAACTACAACGAAATTGGAAAGAATAAAAACATCCCCAAGAAATAACTGGCAGCAGGAGGTAGAAAAACTGGGCTTTGGTTTTCATACCAGCGATACCCCTTACTGGAATGAAACTGCCTTTTATAGTTTTACTGCAGATGAAATAAACCATATAGAAAAAGCTACAGCAAAATTGTGGGAGATGTGCCTTGCAGCAGTGCAGCATGTAATAGATAACAAACTGTACCATCAATTTAAAATACCCGAAAATTTTATTGCTTACATAGAAAAAACATGGAACGAAGATCACCCTTCTGTCTACGGCCGTTTTGATCTATGCTATAAAAATGGAAAAATAAAAATGCTGGAGTTTAATGCAGATACGCCTACAAGCCTGTATGAAGCCGGCATTGTGCAATGGTTTTGGCTACAGGATTTTGATAAAAACAAAGACCAGTTTAACAGCATTCACGAAAAATTAATTGCATACTGGAAGTATTTAAAAGTGTACCTCAACCCCGGCAAATTACATTTTACCTGCATAAAAGATTCGCTGGAAGATTTAACCAATACAGAATATATGCGTGACTGTGCCCTGCAGGCCGGACTGGATACCAAACTTGTTTTTACAGATGATATTGGCTGGGATAATTTAAACATGCAGTTTGCAGATATGGAGAATGAACCCATCAGCAACATATTTAAATTATACCCCTGGGAGTGGCTGGCGGCTGAACAGTTTGGTAATAATATTTTATTAAACAGCAACAAAACATTCTGGATAGAACCCGCCTGGAAAATGATTTTATCCAACAAAGCCATTTTGCCCATATTGTGGCAATTGTATCCCGATAGCGAATATTTACTGCCTGCATATTTTGAAGAACACGACTTAAAAGATTATGTAAAAAAACCCATCCTCTCCCGTGAAGGTGCCAATATAGAAATGGTAAAACATTATGGCATTGTAGAAAAAACCAGCGGAGAGTATGGCGCAGAAGGTTTTATTTACCAGCAGCTTTTTGAATTGCCGGATTTTGATGGCAACTATCCCGTAATAGGCAGCTGGATCATTGGCCAAGAACCCGCAGGCATGGGTATACGGGAAGCTGATAATTTAATTACTGATAATAAAAGCAGGTTTGTGCCGCATGTGATGGAGTAATAGTTTATTACTTAATTACAACTTTACGGCCTGCATTTCTCCCATAAAATAGTGGGTAATACATTAGTGCTGCCTTAGCAGGGTTAAGCGTATAACTGCCATTATATCTGGGCTCCAGCTCCACTTCAAACTGGTGCATTCCTTTATTCAGCGTTTCTGCAAAGAGTATAAATTTATCCTTGTAATATTCTTTATATACCTGCCAGTCCAAATTAGTCTTGTTGGTAAATATGCATCCTGCGGGTATGGGAATGGTAAGCATTACATATTCTGCATCTTTTAATACTTCTATATTAATAATCATTTTCACTCTTTCTCCCGATTTGATTACAGAAACAAACTGATCGTTCTTTTTAAAAGATGTATTTACGATAAAATTATTGGCTACAGGCTTTGGATCTGTATTAAAAAAAGTTTGGTATGCCGTAAAATATACCATGCCTCCACCCTTTTTATTTATCACAAGATTTTTAAAAGAGGGATTATTTATTTTTAACTGGTAAGGGAAATTATTAATGGCAAAGCTGGTATCGCCGGATATAGAAAGCTGAGCAGGGGAATTAAAATTTTCCTGTTCCGATAAAAGAGTTGGTAAAATGGTATTTATTATACCAGCAGTTTCTACTGTATTGCTCCAGTAACCATTTCTTCTTTTCTCCAAAAAATACTGAACAATTCCCTGCAATATATTTTTGTGTTGCAGTTCTTTTTTTAATACATCAAAAGCCAGAATAGTTGTTGCCACTTCATTGGAATACCATCTGTAGTTTTCTGTGCCCCAATGCACCCCGCCAAGCATGGTTGTAGTTTTTTTATTTAATAATTTATCAAGCTCTGCTTTATACTGCAGGTTTTGCTGTTGCTTAATTTTTATCCACTGCCATTGCTGGTGCTGGTTTATAGAATCAAAGTTGATTTTGTTTATCCATGTTGCATAATCCGTTTCATGTTTGCCTTCACTCAGTGTAGTTAGTGATGCAAGTAATTCATTCTTATCTAAAAAAGAAAGTTTGTTGTGCAGGTAAAGAAAAGCATTCCTGATATTGGCTTCTACCAGCGGATTTTCTCTATGCTGCAATAAAGCAGCAGCTACATAATTGGTAATGTGTAAATTTGATTTGCCATTTTCCCACCATGCCCAGCCTCCATCAAACTGCTGGGCTTTCTGAATCTTTTTTAAAAGTGCATCCAAAGCTCCCTGGTTTTTAAAAGGCTGTTTTAATTGCATCCTTATTTTTTTTTCTAAAACCAAGCCGGTAATCTTTGAACAAATTTGTTCCATGCAGTAATACGAATAACGACGCAAATTTTCCAGCTCTTCCAGCATCAGATGCAGCGTATTATTTTGTGCATAAATGTTTACACTGCTAACACCTCCCTTTGCATTAAACATTACAGTTGTATCTTTTTGTAATACCCAAAAATTACCAAAAGACTCTTCAGTCCCTTTTTTAAATACGGGTATTTTTCTTTCTTCTGCATCTTTAAATCCTGTTGCGCTGGTTATTGCAAAAGAAGCCTTTACTGTATCTGCATTGTTTACACTTACCAGTTGCTGCACTGTACTGGCATCATTTGGCTGCAATTCCTTTTCACTTTTAGCAAGTAAAGAACCATTTACGGTAAATGCTGTTTTCACAGCATATTTATCATTGGTATAATTAATGCTTTTTGTTACAAAAAAAGAACTGTCTCCCTCTACAAGAAAAAGCGGAAGATTTAATTGTGCCAGCATTGGTTTGTAAGATTGTGTGGGCACAGAAGCTTTACCCATTCTTCTTTTCTTGTCCATGGCCACTACATAAGTTTTCCATCCGGTTACATTATCAGGGTAGGTAACTTCAACAGCGGCATTTCCTTTTTTATCTGTAAAGAAATTGGGAACCCAAAATGCATAATCCCTGAAATCTTTTCTTGATGATTTTGTATTTGTAGTAATAACAATAGCACCATTAGAAGCCTGTGAACCGTATAATGTTACTGCCTCGGCTCCCTGTAAAACAGTTATATCAAGAATCATTTCCGGGCTGATATTTTGTGCAGATGTATAAATAATTCCATCAATTACATAAATAGGATTATTGTCTGCTGTAATAGAATTAACTCCACGCAATATTATTTTAGTATCTGCTCCGGGAGTAAAGTTATCAGCCCTTTGTATTTGCACACCAGAAACTTTTCCCTGTAAAAGAATATTGCTATTTTGATCAGTTAACTCCTTACTCATTAAATATGATACACTCCCCGTCATACTCTTTTTAGATTGCGTACCATACCCCACCACAACTACTTCCTGCATTGCCTGCTCACTTATAGCCAGCAAAACATCCAGTTTAAGCGTTTCATTTTTTGAAATTTCTACTTCAATTCCTTTTGATACATACCCGATTTGAGAAATAATAAATGTATATTTTCCTGGCCTGATGTTTCTAAATGCATATTCACCATTCGCATCAGATTGTACTCCGGCTTTAGAACCTTTGATTATAATACTGCAAAAGGAGATGGGTTTGTTCCCTTTTTTATCTTTTACAACTCCATAAATAAATCCTCCACCAGTTTTTGTAAAAATTATACTGTCGGCAATGAGAGAAATTTTTTCTATCTCTTTTTTCTCTGTTATTTTTTTAATCACTTTCGGCGTATTTGCTTCTACCAGTAATTGAACAATTACAGAATGACTTATGCTGTAAGAAGCCTTTTCCATTTTCACGCATTCTCTGCCATTGGCACTCACCATTATGTTTTCTGCTGATGCTGTATAAAAAGAATTGCTCACCAATAAAAGAGTGTACTGGCCTGTATCCAGGTTTAGTATTGTTTTATTGTAACCATTTAATACAATAGCAGCAGAAGTATCCTTCTTTTTAAGTACAATATATTTAATGGAAGAATCTTTATGAGCAAAAATCTGAATTTTGCCTTTATTGTATTTTATTTGAGAATAGTAATACAAAAAATCATCTTTAGTAAGTATGAGAAAAGGATCTTTCTTAATAACCGGATATGCAATAGCAGGAGGCTCAGTTAATGTATCTGCCAGCATAAGAGTACCTGTTCTGAGTGGCAGTTTATTTTTCATCTCTTTTTTTGGAAAAATAAATTTCTTTTCCAACCGCAACACCTGTTTAGATAAATTATATTGATAACCGGGCTCAAAATTATAACTAATATCAAAACTATTTGGGCTGAAAAAATGCATGATTTCATTTTCCCTGAATGGCCCGGCAATATGATCTCTGTCGCCACTTAATTTTACAACAGAGCTCCCCTGCCACACATAAGCATTGTTATTTAAATATGTATTCTTCATCTGCCACATAGATTTTTCAATGAGCTGCATTTCGGTATTGCTCCAAAAATTATCTACCGGTTTTACGCTTACACCAGCAGGCAAATTGTTTAAGTCAAAACTAAGATCATGTTTGTAATAAGGTTGTAGATAAAGGCTGTCAATCTCAATAAACTTATCATGAAGCCTGATGCCCAGTTGCACGTTTTCCGGAAATACTTCAAAAGCATACTTAGCTCTGTCGGTTACAGCATTATAATAAGCCAGTTGCCTATTGATGTACAAAAGATAAATTTCCTGCGGAACTCCTTTATTTACTACACTTACAGATACCTGAGGGAGTATATTTTTTATAGGGGTAACTGCATCATAGTATTTTGCTGGTGGAAAAAGTATTTTATAGTACTCCATTGTATCCAGCCCAAACTTATTAATCCATTCTGTATAATTGCCTAACAAATATTTTTTTATCAATATCAACTCATTAGCCTCATCTGTTTCAAATCCATCTCTTTCAATATATTTTTTTGATTTGTATTTTACCAGGTATGGAGGATCTTTTACCCTGATGTCGTTTTTAAATTGGTTGTTGTAGCTAACTGCTGTAAGGTTTACATCAGCAGCAGGCTGCCCCAAATAATCAGTTACATTAATTTTAATGGAATCTTTCTGCCCAGGAAATATGTTATCATCATTGCTTATTTTTATCTTCAGCAATTTGTACAACAACCCAATACTTTCTTCCTTTATTGTTTCCTGGCCAGCCCAATAATACTGCCAGCGTACTTTATACATTTGCCTTCTGTTTTTCATAACCTTTTTCCACATTACGCTTTCACCCATTTGCCTGCCGCTGGCTATAATTTCAGTTCCATTAAACACAGTAAAGTACACAGGTATTTTATAAGGATTTTCAAGTACAAAACCCAGCGTATCCTTTGTACTTATCCTGGATAGGGTAACAATGTAATTATTCTCAACCTCAATATTTTTATACAGTGAATCTATTTTATCATTAAAATAAAAACTGTATTCTTCTGCTATCGGATCAATCTTTATCGAAAATGGATATTTAATTTTAATAGCTTCTTCATAATTCATTTCCATTTCCCCATCTGCCTCCTGCTCTTTCCCATTTTCCATATACACGGCCTTCATACTATCCCCTGATTGTAATACAAAAATTTGTTTTGATTGATAGCTGTAATTAATCAATTCAATTTTTTCCTGTAACTCATTGTTGGCGTTTTTAAAAATTAATTTGGCCTCAATTACAAGGTCTGCTTTTGGCAGATCAGATGCAGGTAAAACAAATTTTGTATCTCCATCTGTTTTTAATTTTACTTCACTATCGTATAATGTATCTGCAACAAATAAAGTATCCTGGTAAAACTGGTCAACTTTTTGAGTAGTTAAAACCAGTCTTGCAGATCCATCCATTACATACAATCCATTGGCATCTTTTGCACCAGCAAAAAAACAAAGGCTGTCATTTCTAAAATAATTTTTCTTTTCAGATCTGAATTGCTGCGTTCCTATCTCATCCAGTACATAATCTTCTATCCTGAACTTTTCTTTGATAATTTCTTTTCCCTTTTTGTTTTTAAAAATCAGGTTGGCGGATATATCAACTGGAATGCTGTCTGCAATTATAAACTGCGATGTATAGGCGCCTGCACTTACAGATTTTATCGTGGATATTAACTGATTATAATATTTTCCTCTTGCATAATAATTAAGATATACATCAACCTGTTTTGAATACTGTTTCCATTTTTTATCTACTATGTAGCCCTTAAATTTTACGGTATCCAGTGGCTTATATTTAGGCTGATTAAAAATGATAAACCCGCTTGCGCCTATTCTGGTAATATTTTTTTTCTTCTCAAATATGGGGAGAATCTTTTTTGGTACCCAATTAAGAATTTTATATGTCTTGGATTGATGATAGTTCATTCTTTTTTGCCTGGATACAGGTATTCTTAATTCATCCAGTGCAGTAACGTAAGTAATTAATGTGTCGCCGGTAGAAAACACAATTACAGTGGCGTCTTCAAATGTTTTGTCTTTTACCCAATAGGTTTGTGAAGATGTATTAAAAGCTGCTGGTTTACTATTAACCAAAACTGGTACATGATTTATAAACTTTCCTTCCTTGGTTCTTATATCTAACTGAAGCTGCTGTTTATTATTAATGGCTAATACATGTAAGTTCGATTGATTATATAATTCTGCCTTAACCTGGTTTTCTGCAACTGATACTAATACATAATGGCCTATGGGTAATTTATCTTCAAAAAAATAACCGTCCCTAAATTGATTAAAAAAAGGTAGATCAATAAATTTAGCTAATGGGATAGAATCCCATTTTTCATATTGTATGGCATCTGATGCAGAAATCCTGTACACAAATGTTTGCCAGCTTTTTTTACGGATATCATTAAGGTTTTGCTGGGCAAAAGAATCAACAGGTATTAAAAACAATAAAAAACCAAGAATTTTTCTCATTAAGCGTTCTAAGGTTAAGGGCATAAGTTAGTTTGTAATAATGAGATGTAATTTTTAAGATAAAGGCTGCACGGCTTATCTTTGCCGCTCAATAATTTTAAAAAAGATGTTTAGAACCCATACCTGCGGCCAGTTAAGAATCTCCGACAGCAACACAGCTACCACCCTTGCAGGATGGGTGCAAACCGTTCGTAAGTTTGGAAGTATTACGTTTGTAGATTTAAGAGACCGTTACGGCATTACACAATTGTTATTTTCCGAAGCGCTGAATGCAGAACTGGAAAGCAGCCCGCTGGGGCGGGAGTTTGTATTGCAGGTAACCGGCACCGTAAATGAGCGCAGCAATAAAAACAGTAATATGCCTACCGGCGATATTGAGATAGCAGTGCAAAGTTTTAAAATTTTAAACAAATCGGCAGTGCCCCCGTTTACTATACAGGATGATACCGATGGTGGCGATGAACTGCGCATGAAATACCGCTTCCTGGATTTAAGAAGAAATGCAGTAAAGAAAAATTTAGAACTGCGATATGCCGTGGGGCGCAGCACAAGAAATTATCTGCACGAAAATAATTTCATGGATATTGAAACGCCTTTTTTAATAAAATCTACCCCCGAGGGGGCAAGGGATTTTGTAGTACCCAGCCGAATGAACCCGGGGCAGTTTTATGCATTGCCACAAAGCCCGCAAACTTTTAAACAACTCTTAATGGTTAGCGGCTACGACCGGTATTACCAGATTGTAAAATGTTTTAGAGATGAAGACCTGCGTGCCGATCGCCAGCCGGAGTTTACACAGATAGATTGTGAAATGTGTTTTGTAGAACAGGAAGATATTTTACAAATGTTTGAGGGCCTGGTAAAACGTATTTTTAAAGATGTAAAAAATATTGATTATTCAGATACCGTAGAACGCATTACCTGGGAGCATGCCATGTGGACTTACGGAAACGATAAACCAGATATCAGGTTCGAAATGAAACTGGCCAATCTTAAATTTCCCTTACACACATTTTCCGAAAAAAGGGATGCCTTGCAAAGCTCCCCTTTAGGGGCGGGGGGGCATGGGTTTGCCGTTTTTGATGATGCTGAAACTATCATTGCTATTGCTATTCCGGGCTGCGCAGAATATACCCGCAAACAAACAGATGAACTAACAGAGTGGGTTAAGCGTCCGCAGATAGGCATGAAAGGTTTGGTGTTTATAAAGTGTAATGCCGATGGAACTTTTAAAAGCAGTGTAGATAAATTTTATGATGCGGAAAAACTAAAAGCTATTGCTGCTGCAGCTAATGCCAAAGCCGGCGATTTAATTTTAGTTCTTGCAGGAGCAGAAGAAAAAACAAGAAAAGCTGCCAGTGACCTTCGGATGTATATGGGCACCACACTTGGCCTGCGCAGGGCAGATGAATTTAAATTATTGTGGGTGCTGGATTTTCCATTGTTTGAATATGATGAAGAAGGAAACAGGTGGGTAGCACGGCATCATCCATTTACATCGCCCAAGCCTGCTGATATTGATATCATGATAAACAATAACCCGGCTATTGAAAATGCAGCAGAATATTTAAAACATCCTTATGCCAATATAAAAGCCAATGCTTATGATATGGTATTAAACGGAAATGAAATTGGTGGTGGTTCTATACGTATTTTTCAAAGAGAGCTGCAGGAAAAAATGTTTGCAGCATTGGGTATGGATGCAGCCGAGCAGCAACATAAATTCGGCTTTTTGTTAGGCGCTTTTGAATATGGCGCTCCGCCACATGGAGGTATAGCTTTTGGATTTGACAGGCTTTGTTCTATCCTTGGCGGCAGCGAAAGCATCCGTGACTTTATTGCTTTTCCTAAAAACAACAGCGGCAGAGATGTGATGATAGATGCACCCAGTACTATTGATGACAAGCAGTTTGAGGAGCTGCAGATAAAACTTGATTTGAAATGATGAAACAGCTCTGGAATAGTTAAATGGTTTAATAGTAATTTTGATTAACTTTATTTCAAATAAATATTATGGTTATTGAAATTCCAAAAGGAGCTTCTGAAAAAAAAATAAAAAGCATCCTGAAGCAAAAAGTTGAAAAAAGAAATCCAAAAAAATCTGTTGAAATTTTTTTTGGTAAACTCCCAGGCATTGAAGATGGATTAAAATTTCAAAAAAAAGTGCGCAGTGAGTGGAAATAATCTTTTATTAGATACCAATATTATTATTTATGCATTGAAAGGCTTGGCTAACGTCAAGCCTTATTTTGATATTGAACCATTTATCTCCGTAATTACTGAAATGGAAATTTTAGGGGTAAAAGAAATTACTGACGATGAAATAAATATCCGGGAAACAGCTATTGAATTTTGCAGTATCATTCCTTTTACCAACAAAATAAAAAGCAAAGCCATCTTAATTAAAAGACAGATAAAAATTCCTTTGCCAGATGCGATTATTGCTGCTACTGCTATACAGGAAGGATTAACACTTGTAACAGCAGATAAAGGATTTAAAAGAATAAATGAGTTGCAACTTATTTTAATAGAAGTATAATTACAGTCTGCCAAATCCTTCATACTACCTTTATCTAAATTTATAAGCAGCGTAAATTTATAAAATTATTTAATAGATGGCGAAACAATGAGTATAATACATTGATTATAATCTCAACGTTTCCGTTTAAAATATGTATGAAATAAAAAAAGTTGATTCCGATTATTTTGAAGATGATAATTAAAATCTGAAACAAAGTTGTTTCAAACAACTTTGTTTC
This sequence comes from Chitinophagaceae bacterium, assembly GCA_043772635.1. GTDB lineage: Bacteria > Bacteroidota > Bacteroidia > Chitinophagales > Chitinophagaceae > Ferruginibacter. The sequence continues at coordinate 124 of JAYVGA010000465.1, read as the reverse complement.
AGATTTATTCATTAATGTTAGTTTTTTTATTTAAATATTGCTATTACCTTAGGTTATAAATCAGAGCAATGAAGCATAACTTAATCTTACTGATCACTGTTTTTTCTTCCCTCTTTTTCTCCTG
>JAYVGA010000464.1:0-2250 GCA_043772635.1 Chitinophagaceae bacterium | reverse complement strand
CACGGGTTGGTAATGGCGGTTACCTGCAGGCAGCCGCACCGATTATTAAAAATTTTTTGGGCGATAAAGAATTGTCCATAGCATTTATACCTTTTGCCCTGGTGAGCAATGAGTATGAAGCCTACACGGCAATGGTAAAAGATGGTTTACAGCAATTGTCCTGTAGTGTAGAAACAGTGCTGCCTGCCAATGCAAAAGAAAAATTAGAAAAAGCTAATGTTATTATGGTAGGAGGGGGCAATACTTTTAAATTGCTGCACGATATTTACGAATATAAATTACTGGATATTATAAGGGATAAAGTAAATAAAGGAATCCCATATATTGGATGGAGTGCCGGTTCAAATATCCTGGGGCCAACTATTGGCACTACCAATGATATGCCGGTAATAGAACCAAAAAGTTTTAATGCACTCGGCCTGTTTCCTTTTCAGATTAATCCGCATTACAGCAATGCGATACCTGCCGGGCACAATGGAGAAACCCGTGACCAGCGGCTGGAAGAATTTATTCAAATCAATCCTGGCTTGCCTGTTGTAGGATTGCCAGAGGGTACTGCATTGATATTTGAAAATGGTATCCTTCAATTAATTGGCCAGGTACCAGGGTTTTTGTTTTCTGCAGTAGCCGGTGAAAAAAGCATGGTTAAAAAAGAAATTAAAATAGATGAGGAGCTTACTTTTTTATTGTAATTTAAAATAACAATGGTTTTAACTGCAAGGGCAGTAAATTAAATTGGATTTAAAAAATAGGGGTAAAGAAAGTATGCCTGGTGTAAAAATGTAATTTTAAAATTGTGCATTATATAAAAAATATCCTGCTTACAGGGGCATCCAACAAACCCATTGCCCTGGATCTTTTTTTTAAAGAAGAGGGGTGAATAGGCCCGTGATTATCTATACTCAAGGATTTAATGGATTTAAAGACTGGGGCAATTTTGATTTGATAGCACAGCAATTTGCTGTGGAAAACAAAGGGTGTGCAGTATTATACCAACAGCCGCACCCAACTACAACTGCCCTTCTATTACCAGTTGTATGAAGATGATGTACAAAACACCGGTAGGCTTGATATTGAAAAAACCATTAAAAATCTTTCCATTCCCATATTACTTTGCCAGGGTACTTTAGATACTGCTGTTCCATTACAAAAAGCATTGAATTTAAAAAACCGGCAACCTTCGGTACAATTATTTACCCTAGAAAGCAATCATGTATTTGGAAGAACACATCCATGGAAGTCAGATGAATTGCCTGCAACTATGCAGGTGCTGGTAGAAAAAACCATTCGGTTTTTGCTTTAAATGGTTACCAGGCTTCTGTTATTTACTTTCTTTACATTTTTTAAATGTTCAACATGCCCAATGCTTATTAAGCATGCAGGCAATTTTATTTAGCAACCTGGCCATTATAAAAAAACTACAGGTAAAAAAAATTAAAGTAGTGGTTTGCACGCCAACCGTAATTGACGAAAAAAAGAACAATGCCAACCCACAGGACGCCAATAATACTGAGGATAAAGAATCCGGGATATTAACCACAGACAGGGTTCACCTTAACGAAAAAGGAAATGCATTGGTGGCAGACGAGATGATGAAAGTATTGTTTAATCAGTAAATATCTTATAATAATAAAAGATGTTTATTGCTTATTGGTATGCCTAAACACTACTTGAAATTAAAAGTACCTGTTTCTTTTTTTAAGCAACATCATAATTAATTTGATGGCCACCTTTATACGGAAGAACATAAATTAGTAACCAGTGAATTACCAGTAACCATTAATAATATAATGAAATGCTGAACGCAACAGTAATTATGTTTTTTAGGCAATGCATTTTAAATAAAGAGGGTATATTCATAAAAATAAATATAAAAATGTTTCAGATATTTTATTAACTTCAATTATCTATCCAAAATTAACTTGCTGCTATTGTGAAAGATAATATACAAGGGATGCACTTTAAGCATCTCCAAAACGACGATATAAAAGAATTCAATGCTTTATACAGTATCTACCATTCTGCCATTTATTGTAATGTTTTAAAAATTACCCGCAATTTTGTTGTTACAGAAGATATTGTTCAGGAAGTATTTATTTCTTTATGGGAAAAACGGCATAGCCTTAATCAGGACCAGGAAATTTCGGGTTGGTTATTTGTGGTAAGTTATAACAGGTCTATAAGTTATTTAAAAAGAAAATTACAGGAATCGCTCGTACTGGCTAAAACATCTTTACAGCAAAACATGGA
>JAYVGA010000463.1:0-8266 GCA_043772635.1 Chitinophagaceae bacterium | reverse complement strand
GCTATACAAAGAATGGTTATTGCACGTTCGCTTATTTTAAACTGCTCCGCTGTTCCTTTCCAGAAAGAACCCTGGAACCGGTATAGTTTATGGAGCGCTTTGGTAGATTTTTCTTTTGCCCTGATGAGTATTTTAAGATCGGGCAGCAAGGGAAAATATAAGAGTAGTAAACTAATTACAAAATAAGTACTGATAACGATTACATCCCACATAATGGGCGATTGAATGCGGCCATGCAAAAACAGGTTAAGCATTCTTTCGGGCCGGCCCATATCTACAATAATGATAAGAGAAGCAAATACGATGGCAGATACTGCAATAATTTCTGCAATTCTTGTAAGCGGTGTGGCCCACTTTACATTAGCCAGCCTGAAGATGGCGGTGATAAGAGAACCCACCAAACTGATGGCCACAAAAAATACAAAGTTGGAGATATAAATGCCCCAGGAAACATAGTCGCCCATGTGGGTTACACCGAGGCCGTTTTTAAGTTGACGGAAATAAGCATAAGCGCCTATTAAACATACGAGGATAAGAAATCCGGTCCAGATCATGCCCCGCTTTCCAAATTTTTGAGGCAGCAGATCCCGGGTTATTTGTTGGCTTGATATTGAGGTTGAATTTTCCAAGAGCGTTATTTTAGTGAGTTATTTTATCAGAAGGATTTTCATTTTCTAAACCAGATTCAAAAGGGAAATTGCGGTTTACCGGTGGCAGGTAATACACACTTGGTTTTGTACCCAGGTCTTCCATTAAACGGTAACCGGCTTTATCTTTTATTAAATCGCTGAAACGAAATGTTTCTGAACCATTGGTAACAGAATCTTCCCTGCTGTCGCCAAACATAAATACACCATTGGGGCAGGCAGATACGCAGTGTGGCAATTCGCCTTTTCTTGCCATATCGGGGCAAAAATCGCATTTACTTACGGTGCCTAATTTTTGCGGCATACTGGTTTCGCAGGAGTAGGGCTGTGCTGCTACGGCATCATCCAAAATGGGTTCCTGCCAGTTAAAAACCCTGGTAGAGTAAGGGCAGGCGGCCATACAAAAACGGCAGCCAATACAGCGGTCGCTGTCTATTAAAACAATTCCATCCTGGCGTTTAAAAGTAGCATCTACCGGGCACACTTTTACGCAGGGTGGTTCGTCGCAATGCATGCAGGTAGTGGGTTGCCAGTAAGGAGCAGTTTTATCTGCATCCTGCATGGATAAAACTTTTATCCAGTTTTGGCCGGGGTTTAATCCGTGTGCATGGTTGCAGGCTGTTTTACAGGCTCCTACATTTTTGCACCTGCTCAGGTCTATCACCATCACATATTTCTTTCCTTCAATTCCTCTCCTTTCTTCATTGTTTGATAAGCGGGGAAGATCGGGAACAGGCTTTAAAAAGGCTTTATCCATTTCTATAATCTGTCCATCTACCGATAATAATTTTACTTTTTCGCCGGATGGTTTTATATCATCGCCTGCATAACCGTCAAATGGATTTTTTTTGGAGGAACAACCTGCAGCAACAGTAGCAAGGATTCCCGCAGCCAGGAATTTCCTTCTTGATGAGCTTTTATCTTTCATAATGCTATTTTAAATAAAAAGTTGTTGGTATTATTTTTTGCTTACCCAGTTTTTCAACTGTTCGTCGTTAATTTTATTTCGTCTGCCGGCAGTAAATTTATCTACCTCTACTTCTACCAGTATGCCATCCTGGGTTAGCATTTTTACGGTTTCTTTTTTGGGAGGCTTATCGCCAGAAACGAAATTTAAAACAGTAAGGGAAGAAAGAATAGTAGCCCCCCATAGCAGGAACTTTTTTCGGGAGGAAGTTTTTGGTTGCTGTTCCATATAAATATTTAAACTATTAATTTAAGTACACAAAGTAGTAATACACAAGCAGGCAATTTATAATCATCCTCAAGTATAAATATGATTTTAATCATGATTGAAGCCGCAATTTAATTTTATACCAACGGGCTTAATCTCATCTCCAGCTAAATTGGAAAATATATTATTACCCTTCAGGTTTTCCTATATTTTTTATTCAATGTAACGCCTGGTTTTTGCAAGCAGCGATACATTGTGTAATGCCGGTTGCAGCATCTCCCGGCAGATCCCTCACTAACGTTCGGGATGACAGCTTAAGCTTCATCAACTGTGCAAACCCCAGCCACTGTAGCAATACGGCTGTCATCCCGAAGCGAAAGCGAGGGATCTGCCGGGAGATGCTGCAGGTAACTATGAATAGAAAGCGCCTGCAATCGGATAGAAAGGGGCTGTATTATCTGTACAAATTTTTTTGTGAATTACCCGATAGCCTGAGGCTGAGCCATGGCTACTTAGACACTCGTGGCAGGGCTATGATCCTTTTTTTATCCGGCATAAAAAATTTTAAGCATGACTGTATGCAAATAAAAAACCGGCCTGTATTACAGGCCGGTTTTTATAAGCTTTTGAAAAATGTTATTTTTTTAATGACCTGATATAATTAACCAGGCTCCATCTTTCATCTGCTTCGGGCATTTTCTTCTTAAAGTTGGGCATATCGCCCCTGCCTTCAGAAGTTTTGTAAAAAAGCGATCCGTCAGTTTGTGACTGTGTAGTTGCCAATGAAAAATTGCCGGGCTCAGTTTTTAACTGGGCTGCTTTTGAACCATCCCCCAAACCTTTTGTACCATGGCAAGACTTGCAGTGGGTATTCCACAAGGCTTTGCCATCTGCTATGGAACTTGCACTGGATGCAACTGGGTTTTTCATAGTTTTAAAATTATCTGGTACGGGCCAGGGTTTATTCTGCTGGATATTTGATGCGGTAAAACTAATACCGGTTAAGCCTAGAGCTACGGTTAGTATAACAAGAATTTTTTTCATGATTATCTTTTATATTTTAAAATGATTATTTTTTTTTAGAGTTGTTTGCCTGATCGTTTACAAAAGTGAAGGTACTTATTACCAGGTATCGTAAAATTGACGGATGTAAGTTGTGCTTATGATTTTAATCATACAAAGTTTAAATCAATTTTACAGTTTTTTAAATATTTTTTCATAAATACAATTAAGGTTATTTAGCAAAATAAAAACCCAGTTCAGTTTCTATATTGGTCATGTCTGCCAGTTGTGGTGCTTTTTTTCCATCAAATATAAAAAGCCCACAGGCATCAGTTTTGGTATTTAAATCTATGGTGGCTGTTTCACCGTCCTTCTTTTTAAACATAAGGAACCTGGCATTTTTTATCTCTATAATTTTTATATAAGGATAATATTTTTTTAAAACAATGCGGGAGTTTCTGGCCTGGTAAAAAAATTCGTGCATGGTAGACTCAAAGATAGCTGCCGGGGTAATGGCTTTTATTTTTATAAGTTGCAAAGAGTCTGGATTGTAAAATACAGCTGCGGGAAAATGAATAATTATGCTGTCTGAAAAACTGCTGGGTGGTTTTAGTGGCATGGTATCTTTAAGTTCCGCTATGCTGCTGCCTGCTTCATTTTTATGGGTTGAGGGAGAGCAGGAAACAGCAAAGATAATAATGAAAGCTGCCATGAGCATTGTATTGCTGCCAGCAGATTTTTTTTTATTTTTTATAAATGCAAAAAAATCATTCATATAAATTTTTATTTTTATTGCTGATTAAAAATTGCAGAAGATTTTGCAGAAGAGTTGTCAACCTTTAAAAAGTTGACAACTTTGTGCGAATATTTTTCTATGCACATTTTTAAACTAAAAAAACAGGACTGAAATTCAGTCCGGTTTTTTAATTGAATGTTGCTTGCTAAACTTTCAAATTTTTAATAATTCCATAACCTGGTTATATTAAACCCAATCAGGAATTGTCCACCTTTAACTTTTGTACCATCTGCTTTGGTATAGGCAAAGGCTGTGTTTTCGTTGTAGAGGTTATTTCTTGCCTGGTTAAGTGCAAAAAAGTTGCCCATAAATAATTGAAAAGAGTGATTGCTTGTGTTAAACTCTAATCCAAAAGATAAATTGGGGTCAGGGTTATTGGTAGCGTGTTTGGTTAACGGCTGATCATAATTAATCATAAGCGAAGTCACATCGGTTAGTTTATATCTTGCCGATACAGCTACCGCAATATGATTGTGTTTCATTTCTTTAAAAATGGTTTTGCCAGAGCTGTCATTTTTTGTGTAATAACCATTTACTGCATTTTGATGAGATATGCTTGGTGCAACCTGGATAGAAAACTTTTCGGTAACCTTGCGTGCAATAATAAGCTGGTTAAAGAATAGCATACGCTGGGATCTGTATTTAAAAATACTTTTATCCGCATCTTTCCTGGTGTCGTAGGCTGCATTGGCATAGTAAGTAATACTTACAGGATATTTATTTTTTGTTTGGGTTATGATGGCGTATTTGGCGCTTGCATCCCATAACATATGATCTTTGGCAATGCCAATACCCAGGTTTAATTTATTAATGGGCGCATAGCTCACACCCAGGCGGATATTAGAGGGAGCAAAAAATCCCCAAAAATCATCGTATCCTTTTTCTACTGTTCCAAACCTGTGCATAATATCCATTTCAAAGGTTCCTTTTACGGGTACCATTACAGTTTGATTGTCTATTATCCATACACTTTGAAAAGTGTTTTTGGCAGGTTTTATTTTTGCCGGTGCAGCGGGTTCTTCTGGTGCAACAGTAGTATCCGTGGCTGCTGTAACTACTGTGCTGTCTTGTGCTAAAACGGATAGCTGCAATAATAACATAACAGTGAGCAGGAATACCGGTAATGCAATCAGGCGGTTTGGTATTTTTATTTTTAGTTTCATTTTATTAAATTTTTAAGGTCGCTTAATTATTCAGTGCACCATTTCTAATCCAGTCATATATTTTTTGCCTGTCGGTGGCAGCGGGAATATATTCCTTCATTTCCCCGTTTATCATTACATATATCCGGCTTTCTTTTGGAACAATCAGGTTTACAAATCCGCCGTTTACAATTTCCTGGTATGATTTAGCTGGTATATCCAGGTAAGGTTTGTGCGCTCCGGGAACATGGCAGCCAGACAATCCGCATTTAGAAGTCAGGGTTGGCAGCAGGTCGTTTTTAAAACTCACGGCCTGTGGCGGACCATCGGAGTCTACTGCTACATCGGGCAAAAGAATGTCTTTATAGCAACTGGTTAAACCAAATCCCATTATAATAAAGAGACCAGCAAATATTATTAGTTGTTTCATCTTAATTTTTTTTGAGATTACTTATTATTGAGATTGACGTTTACTTCAATATCAATTTTATCTGAAATGCTGGTGCTCACAATACCGAAGTCTCTGCAGTTAAACTGAAACTTTAGTTGCAGGCCAAATACATCGTAGCCGGCACTTGTTCCAAACTGAACACTAGCTTTTGGAATGTATTTTAATCTGCCTACAAGCGATTTTGTAACAGGGGCAGCAAGTTTACCCTGCCATGTAAGGTTTAGCTTAACTATATAATCGTTGCTAAGCGCATCAAATTTTACTTCTGTTGTTTTTATTTTAGCAAGGTTGCCTACAGTAAGATTCTGTGTGCCCGCTACAATAGCAGTAGTACCCATACCCGAAACATTACAACCACCATCACGGCCTGGCTCACCGGTGTTGGAAGTATTTATCTGAACATATCCGCTGAAATAAGTTTTGGCGGGTTCGTTTTCGTAAAATGCCCATGAGGTATCTTTTACGGGTTGGCCTGCTGTAACATAATTTGTGGCTTCTGCATCTGTTACATCGTGTACACCAAACTGGTTAAACCTGCCGGTAAGTAAACCTGCAGCACCTACATAATTGGTAGCCCATAAAACATTAGAGTGTGTTTTATCTACTTTCCATTCCAGGGGATTACCTGTTGTCATAGCGCCAGGAAGATGTACATTGGTACCATGTGTAATTACCGGCCCGATAGTTACGGGAGGTGGAAGAACATCGCCATCATGTGTGCAACTGGAAATGTAACCAAATGCACTAAAAAGCATCAAAATAATCATTAGTGCTTTATTGTTTAGCAGTTTCATAAAATTGTATTTTTAAATTTGAGTAATTAACGAAAGAATAACTCCACGAAGCTAAATAGGGAACAATTACAATTTTATGACTATCATCAAACCAAAAAGTGATCTAAATCATACGGCTATATAAGCGTGCTGTTACTTTGTTTTATACATCAAAGGAGCATTAAAATTCTTTGTAAAAAGGCCGTTTGAAATTACTTAAGAGCGGATGAAGAGTCTGAACGTTTTTTTAAATAAATAAAGAGGCTATGCAGCAATATAACCACCACAAGGGCTGCGCCATTTAGGGCAAGACTGAGGGAATATATTTTCATGTCGTTTTGCACCATATTATTATCTGCAGATGAGGTATAAAATTTTAAGAAAAAATCTTTAATTATTAAGAAGAAAAAAACAAGGCTATGCAGTAAACTAAGCCATGTTTTTTTACCCAGCGCCGGTATCCAGAAAAGGAGGGAGAGCAGGGCCCAGGCTGTTAAGTATGGATGCTGTATGTTTTCTTTAATATTGGAAAGTGCATAATGAGGATATAAATTTTTTAACTGAAGCCCAAGATATAAAGTACCCACCAATGCATAGGCAAACGGCAGCAGCATAACCATTCTTTTTTTAAAATTGTTTTTGGTCTGCCCTGTGCCGGCAATAAAATGTGTAACAATATATATTAACGGATAACCTGAAAAAAAAGCGATTAGCTCCAGTTGCTGCAGGTATGCAAAAAAACTATTGTCCATATTTTTTAATAATTGCCAAAGATGATAAATGTTGCTGAGGCAAGTATATTTTTTTAAAGAGCGTAACAATACCTGCAAGCAATATAACCGATAAAGCAATTTATGCTATTGCATACGGAAAGTTAGTGCAGCAAATTCTTCTATACTCAGTGTTTCGGCACGCCGGGTAAAAAGCGGATCCTGTAATTCCTGTGCAGAAAACAAACTTTTTACAGCATTGCGCATGGTCTTACGGCGCTGGTTAAACGCAGTTTTTACCAGCACCCAGTAAGCTCTTTCCGATTTAAAATTAAGGGCCGTTGTTTTTCGGGTAAGCCTTATTACCCCGCTCATCACTTTTGGAGCTGGCGTAAAACTGCTGGCGGGCACATCAAACAAATATTCAATATGGTAATAAGGCTGCAGCAGTGCGCTCAACACGCCATATACTTTGCTGCCCGGAACTGCAGCGGCTCTTTGTGCCACTTCTTTTTGAAACATACCAATAACCACAGGCACATCATCTTTCCAGTCTAATATTTTAAATAATATCTGGGTAGAAATATTGTAGGGAAAATTTCCAATAACAGTAAAAGCACCTTCAAATGGTTTATCAATATCTAAAAAACTTTGGTGTAGTATTTTACCATCAAGTGCAGGATATTTTTTTTGCAAGTATGCTACTTTCTCTCCATCAAGTTCTACTGCTTTAATTTCTATGCCTTCTATTTTAAGCAGGTCTTTTGTGAGTGCTCCGGCGCCAGGGCCCACTTCCAGCAATTGAGAAAACGGGTGCTGCTGCAGCGCATCTACAATGGCACGAATAATATTTTCGTCTTTTAAAAAATGTTGGCCCAGCGATTTTTTTAACGTGTACATGTGCGTGCAAAGCTACAGGAAAAAGGTTGCAAAGGTTTGAGAGGTTTGAAAGGGTGAAGAGGTTTGAAAGGTTTCAAAGGTTTGAAAGGTTTCAAAGGTTCGGGGCTTAGGGGCTTAGCTGTTACGCTCCTGATAAAACATATAACCTGCGCTGTCATGCTGAGGCACGAAGCATCTCAGCGTTTCGAAATTAAAAGATGCTTCGTACCTCAGCATCACAGGACGAAACTTTTTATAGAATGTGTAAAGATTTAAATGCGGTAATATTTTCCTTTAACTTTTATAGCTCCTGATAAAACATACAACCTGCGCTGTCATGCTGAGGCACGAAGCATCTCAGCATTTCGCAGCAAAAAGATGCTTCGTTCCTCAGCATGACAGGACGAAATGCTATAAGAAATAAGCAAGGTTTTATGTTTTGTAAAACTCTCTTCAATGCTCAATAATAAATATAAAATTGAGCTGTATTTTATTTAAGGCTGTTTGATGATTATTGAAAATTATATTAGTTTTACTATCCAGCTTAAGGAAATTAATTGCTGCATTATAAAACAGCAATAGCATTTTTAAATTAATGAAAAACGCCCCTTGCTCAGAGGGGCGTTTAATTACTACATGAGAAAACTAACTACTAATTTTGAATGATGAGTTTGGCTGTTACCAGGTCGTTG
>JAYVGA010000462.1:0-12954 GCA_043772635.1 Chitinophagaceae bacterium | reverse complement strand
ATGTGCTGGCGGGCTACGGCACGGGCGCCATCATGGCCGTGCCCTGCGGAGATCAAAGAGATTTTGCTTTTGCAAAACATTTTAATATTCCCATCACCAATATTATTGGAGAACATTTTAATGGTGAAGAAGCCAACCCCACAAAAGAAGCCGTGCTGGAAAATTCTGGGTTTTTAAATGGTTTATTAATGAAAAATGCTATTACTGTAGCCAATAATAAAATAGAAGAACTGGGCATTGGAAAACGAAAAATAAATTACCGCATGCGGGATGCAGGCTTTAGCCGCCAGCGCTACTGGGGCGAACCATTCCCCATTATCTGGAGCGATGGTATTGCCATTCCTTTGGATGCAGAAGAACTGCCACTGGAATTACCTTTTGTAGAAAAATACGGGCCGGGCCCTGACGGGGAGGGGCCGCTGGCAAACATTTCTTCATGGGTAAATTTAACAGGTTCGCAGGTTGACCTCACCCCTAACCCCTCTCCGAAGGAGAGGGGAAAGCAAGACCCTGCTTCTTATGGATACATTAATAGTACTGTAGATGAATGGAAAAACACATTAGTTTTTGCAAAGCAAAACAGGAAAGAACCTACGGAGGAAGAAAATATTATCTGGCAGGAATTAAGGAACAGGCAATTGGATGGATTTAAATTCAGAAGGCAACACCCAATTGCGGGTTTTATTCCTGATTTTGTTTGTCTTGAAAAAAAATTAATTATAGAAATTGATGGAGGTTATCACAATGAAGAAGAGCAGGAGAAATTTGATGCTGCAAGAGAGGAATGGTTAAAGGAAAATGGATTTGAAATGATAAGGTTCAGCAATAATGAAGTAAATAATTATTTGCCTGATGTACTTAAAAAAATATCAGCAGAACTCTCAAAAAATATAGGTGTTGCCAGTGCAGCAGGGACTAACCCCCCTCTCCCTTGGAGAGGGGTTGGGGGTGAGGTCAAAAGGGAAACGAGTACCATGCCCGGTTACGCCGGCAGCAGTTGGTATTTTCTCCGCTACATGGACCCTCACAACACCCAAACTTTTTGCGACCGCAAAGCCAGTGATTACTGGAACCAGGTAGACCTTTACATTGGCGGCACAGAACATGCTGTAGGCCACTTGCTCTACAGCCGCATGTGGACGAAATTTTTATTTGATTTGGGATTGATAAGTTTTGATGAGCCGTATAAAAAATTAGTGAACCAGGGGATGATAACGGGGAGTAGTAGGTTTGTGTATTCTTTAAATTATGTAGTTGGTGGTTATGAACCAATTGAAAGAGAAAAATTTTCAGATTATTACTTTCCCATGATTTATCTTTCAAAAGGATACTATGATGATTTTGAAAATAAACGTGAAGAAATAGGTAAGAAAGTTTTTGAATTATTAAGTACAGGTAGTCGAGTTCCATTTTCTTTTCAAACTGTGATACTTACTAGCGTGCCTAACCCAATTCATGTTAATGTTAATTATGTAGATGGCGTTGAACTAGAAGTTGAGGCTTTAAAAAAAGATATGAAAGAAGGATATAAAAACGCCGAATTCATCTATGAAGATGATAAGAAATATATCTGTGGAGTTGAAACAGAGAAGATGTCTAAATCTAAAAGAAATTCAGTTAACCCTGATGAATTAGTAGATAAATACGGCGCCGATACTTTCCGCATGTACGAAATGTTCCTCGGCCCTGTAGAAGCCAGCAAACCATGGGACACCAAGGGTATAGAAGGTGTGCATCGTTTTTTAAGAAAATTGTGGCGGTTGTTTAATGATGATGTAAAGGGGAAAGTATGGAATGATGAAAAAGCTTCTGCTGAAGAATTAAAAATCCTGCACCGCAGCATAAAAAAAATAGAAGAGGATACAGAAAAATTTTCTTTCAACACTGCTGTAAGTGCGTTTATGATTTGCATAAATGAGCTGGCCGATATTAAATGCCATAAAAAAGAAATTTTAGAAAAGATACTTATACTGCTGGTGCCTTATGCCCCGCATATTGCAGAAGAGTTGTGGCATCAGTTAGGAAACGAGAGCACCATTTTAGATGCACACTACCCGGAGTATGATGCTGCCTTATTGGTAGAAAGTACCAAAGAATACCCTGTTTCTATCAACGGAAAAGTAAGAACCAATATTAATCTTGCTCTTGATTTACAACAGGCCGATGTAGAGAAAATAATAAAAGAAAATGAAGTAGTGCAAAAATGGTTAGAAGGCAAAGAGCCCCAAAAAATCATTTATGTAAAAAACAAAATGATTAATGTGGTGATAAAATAATTTCATTCTTCGCACTAATATTCGCTAAGATCTTCCCGTCCCCCCTCTCCCTCGGAGAGGGGTAGGGGGTGAGGTCAATAAAGCAAAGAGCCCCAAAAAATCATTTATGTAAAAAATAAAATGATTAATGTGGTGATAAAATAATTTTCATTTTCCGCACCAATATTCGCTTCGTTCTTCGCAACACCCTTCTCCACTCCGTGGAGAAGGGCAGGGGTCGAGGTCTTCGCTTCGATCTCCCCGTCCCCCTTCTCCACTTGGTGGAGAAGGGCAGGGGATGAGGGGTTGATCTGAACAAAATAATCTCCCCGTTGTTATCTTAGTAAATTCCACTTATGGCACAACCTTCCATCCAGCTTGTAGCAGCATTAAAAGAAACCGCCACACGTTTACGCAATGGTTCTCATTATGCCTGGGGGCATCATGGCGCCTGCAATTGCGGCAACCTGGTGCAGGTGATTACTAATTTTACTCCCGGAGAAATTGTACGCTATGCCCACCAGGGCATAGGCGAGTGGACAGAACTGGCACAGGAATTTTGCCCGGTTACCCACGCACCAATTGATTTAATAATTTCTAAATTGGTAGCAATTGGTCTTACACCGGTAGATATTCATCATGTAGAATATTTATCAGATAAAGAAGTATTAAAGCATTTGCCAGGTGGCTTCAGATGGCTGCAACGCAATAACAGGCAGGATGCCATTGCTTACTTTGAAGCCTTTGCTTTTTTGCTGGAAGAAAAATTACTTCAGGATATTTCTATTGATATCAAAACTATCTCTGCTAAAAACTATTTGGTAAAACGAAAAGAGGGAATGGAATTAGCGTAAATTAAATTTATTATTTCTTTATAAGCCGGTGAAAATATCACCGGCTTTTTCTATCTTATACCTTCTCTTCATTTAATTGCCCGACACCCAAAAAATATTTTTAAAAATAAATTTCATTTTTTGTCCGGATACTGATGATGGCTTCGTCATTATTAAAATTATTTTAAAACAATAAAATTAAAAATTATGGAAAAGTTTATGCTCATTTTTCAGGGTATTAAATCTGCTGAACAACCATCTGCACAGCAAATGGAGGATAACATGGGTAAATGGATGGCCTGGATAGACAAACTGGCCAAAGCCGGTAAATATGTTAGTGGAGAGCCACTGCAGCCTACAGGCAAAATTATTACCGGCAGCAGAAAAACCGTTACCGATGCTGCGTTTGCAGAAGGTAAGGAAATTATCGGTGGTTATTTTATTGTAAATGCAGCAGACTATAATGAAGCCGTTGCATTGTGCGATGATTATCCCGACTACGCTAACGGCGGTACCGTAATTGTAAGGCAGTTGATGAAAATGGATATGCCTCCTGTTTAATTTACATTTAGTTTTTTTTACAAAAAAAATGAAAAATATTTTAATTAATTAAAATTTAAAAAAATGACAACTCAGGAAGTAGCCAATAAATTAGTAGCTTATATGCGTGCCGGGCAAATTGTGGAAGCCCAGGCAGAATTGTATGCAGACGATATTGTATGCATTGAACCCGAAGGCACCATGGCACCGCACATTACAAAAGGAAAAGATGCTGTAGCGGAAAAAGGCAGGCAGTTTGCATCTTATATTGAAGAACGGCATGGTGGTTCCTGCTCAGATCCCGTGGTGGGTGGCCGCTACTTTAGTATCTCTATGACGCTTGATGCCACCATGAAAGGAATGGGCAGGCAACTGCTGGATGAAATATGTATTTATGAAGTTAAAGATGGTAAAATTGTATTTGAACAATTTTTTTATTAAAAAACAACAGGCCGAAGTTCAAAAGAATATTTTAAATACCCGGGAGTACTTCTCCCGGCTGATGAAATGCTAATTATCAATGCTGTGGTTTTAAAACTGCAGCATTGATATAACGCCCTTCAACATAACCTGCAGAAAAAATAGCACTGGAAAATTCTTCGCAAATAGAACAAAAAGCAGAACATCTCTTTCGCCAGGAATGGGGAAAGCTGGTAGCTGTACTCACCAAATTGTTTGGCCCGCAAAATTTACAACTGGCAGAAGATGTGGTGCAGGATACTTTGCTAAAAGCATTTAATAACTGGAAAATTAATGGGCTTCCACAAAACCCTTCGGCCTGGTTGTTTACGGTGGCCCGTAATAAAACAGTAGATCTATTGCGGCAGCAAAAAAGAGAACATGAGTTTTCAAAATTTATTACGCCGCTTCTGCAATCAGAATATTCACTGGTGCCGGTAGTTTACGAAATGATTAATACCAATACCATTGAAGATGATCAGTTGCGGATGATGTTTGTATGCTGCCATCCTTCGCTTAAACCCGAAGCGCAGGTGGCACTTATTTTAAAAACACTCTGTGGCTTTAGTGTGGCAGAAATTGCCAAAGCATTTGTAACGGGTTATGATACTATAGAAAAAAGATTGTACCGTGCCCGGCAAAGTTTCAGGGATAATAATGTGCAGTTTGATTTGCCGCCTGCTAATGAATTAAATAACCGGTTGGATAATATTCTTGTGGCCATTTATCTTTTGTTTAATGAGGGTTATAATTCTACTCATCATCAAAATTTAATAAGAAACGATTTAATAAATGAAGCCATGCGGTTGTGTGAGTTGGTTTGCAAAAACCCGGCAGTAAATCATAGCAATACGCATGCACTCATGTCGCTTATATGTTTTACAGCCTCCAGAAATGATGCAAGGCTGGATGAAGAAGGAAATATTTTATTGCTGCAGCAACAGGATAGGAGCAAATGGAGCAGGGCACTCATTGAAAAAGGTATTCATCATTTAGTAGAATCTGCTGCAGGAGAAACCATAAGTAAATATCACTTTGAGGCTGGCATTGCATATGAACATGCAAAGGCAAAAGATTATGAACATACCAACTGGAATGCTATTTTACAATGCTACAACCTGCTGCATACATATTATCCATCTCCCATAATAGAACTTAACAGGGCCATTGTTATCAGCCAGCTAAATGGCCCTGCCTCAGGCATTAAAGCAATTGAAGCCATCAGTAATTTATCGTCTTTAAAAAATTATTACCTGCTGCCCGCCAGCCTGGGAGAATTGTACTGGCAGTTGAAGCAGTATGACAAAGCCAAACAGTATTTTGAAGAAGCCACCACCCTTACCCAATCTGCTGCCGAAAAAAAATTACTGCATTTAAAAATGAAGCGGGAAGAATATTAATGTTTTATTGGTTGACAGAAAAAAACAAACGGATTTTTTTGAACAACAAAATGAGGTATTAAAATATAAATTATAAAAACTAAATGCTATGAACAAAATGATAAAACAATTTGAATTTGAAAACTGGAGTAACACCCTCATTTTAAATACGCTGAAAAAGTTAAAAGAAACAGACGACAGGCTGCATAACGGGTGGCGCAAATAAGATATGGAAAAAATGTATTACTTTGTTATCCTAAAACTTAACAGCAAATGAAACAAAAAAGACCACTTGTATTTACCGCCATCATCCTAATGCTGGCTATTGGAAATTATTTCCGTTTAAAAGGAAATGAAAACATCAGGGCCATCCAGTTTTTATCCATATTTGTAATTGGTTTGCTGGCCGGTATTATATTAAAGGAAGTGAGTACCATGCTCAGGAGCCAGAATAAACAATAAGGGTCTGGTAAATTATTTATAAAACCGGGCCGGTTAGTTTTACCGGCCTGTTATTTTTTACGTTCTGCTTAGCGTTTTACAAGATACACAAAACCTTTTCGGCAAATTATTTTTTTGTTTTTTTTATGGCGTCAAGATATTTTGTCTTAACTCCGTTATCTTCTTCTCTTTCGCATATTTTTTCAATTGCCGGCAGTAAATCTTTATTGTGCTTTTTTTTAATTTTAGAATTTCCCCAAGTGCATAAGCTGAAGCCCAACGAACAACTGTACCATCGCATTGGGAATTTGTGAGCAGGTTACCAATAGCTTTATTAAGTTTTGCAGGAAACAGGTGTGCAATATTTCCAATTACTTTTGCACTTTCCCATTTTACTCTTGATGCTTTTTCTAAAAGTGCTTTTGTTACAAAAGTAAATACACTTTCGTCTGCTAATTCAGGGTTTTGTTTTGTGGCATATTCTATTGCTTCAATGCAGGTTGCTTTTTCTGAATCTTTTGATTTTTCTGCAAAAGCAATAAGTTCATCTGCAGGCAGCGAACCGTCTAATAACCATTTGCTGATTGTTTCAGTTTTTTCTTTAACCTTCTTTGTTTTGTCGCTTAAAAGAAATTCTATTGTCATTGAAATTTAATTTTCAGCAAAGATAATATAGCTTTAAATCTGTCAGTTCTAATTCAATGTTTGTGTGAGGTCGTTGTGGTAGCCCCAGGTTTGCACATAACAACCCTGTCGGCGGGTTAAAAAAACGCTGCCTAAAATTTATTCAGGAAAATAATTATCAAAAAAATGGGGAACTAAAAATCATTTTTACCCGAAGCTGTTCTTTTGGCTGCCGCAAAAATACTTTTCCATAAAAGGTTGAAGAATGATTTTGTAATATCTCTTTCTAAATTAATTTTGGTCACACGGGTTGTACCACCGGATGGGTTTTGATCTTTGGTAAAAATATTTGCAAAAAAACTTATCAGTCCCCTTTTTTGTAAACCCGGGGTACTGTCGGAGTTGGGTTTAAGCAAACTTATTTTAAGATCATTGTATACCAATGTTTGCCTGCCGGTAGTTTTTAAATTATTACCATTCATATTAAACTGCAGGCTTTTTATAGTGCCTTTTTTTATAGAAGCCACACCAAGCGGTTCTGTGATGGCACTTAATTTCCGGGCATCAAAAGCGCCGGTACTGCCATAGGCAGTGAAAGAACCATCGGCTGTATTAAGCGGCATTTTCCAGGTGGTGTTAATATTGGCCATGCCCAAAAATTTAGTGCTGGCTGTAAGCACCATCATATTGTTGGCTGTAATTTTTTCTTTTATATTGGTTATATTATTTATTGTTGCATTAAGGTTACTAAAAAAAACATCGCCTACCTGTTTAGATATTGCGCCCCTCTCCCTGTACGAAACGTGGCCGTTTTTAACCGATAAAGATTTTATATAAACGGGAAAATCTAATTTCATTATTTGCTGGTGAGGATACTTTCCTACTTTACTGCTCATGTCAAAAGGTACCGTTCTATCGTTAAATATTTTTATAATGGGTTGCATGCTCACATTTTGCGCCAGCAGTTTTTCATTGTTAATCAACCCACGTACATCGGCACCGGTAATAAAAATATTATTTATCCTTATGTCAAACCTGTCCTTCTGCACTTTTAACTGTTTTACAAATGCTGCTTCAGATAGCAGTGGTACTACATTAAAATATTTTACCTGTATAGTTCCTTTATCATTGTTTAGTACAAAAGGCCCGGCAACCAGTTTGTATAAATTGTCTTTACTGTTAAGTGTAATACCATCTGCAGCCAGGTTCCAGTTGCTGTTGGCCAGTAATTTTTTTATGTTGGTACCGTCATAAACATTGTCAATACCGCTGGCATTAAAGGTTAGGTTTTTTAAGACGATGGGCGCTTCACCAGGCTTAGCCCGGTTGTATAAAGAAAGGGTAGTGCTGCCCAGGCGTATATTTTTTACCAATGCTTTATTAAAAAAATCGTTGTCTATTTCAATCTCTTCGGATGCTGTTGTTGATTTTTTATTTCTGTAAACGGTTATGCTGCCGCCGCCGGTAATTAATGAATCTGCTTTCAGTTTATTGTTTAAAATAAAATCGCTGGTGCTTATACCACTTACCCTGTTGCCGGTAAGGCTGAGTATTATTTTATTACTGGTATTATTTTTTTGTAAAATTTTTGCTACGGTAATAAAACGCCCGGGCGCATTGTAAGCTACATTTTCAAAAATAAAAACCCGGTTGGTTTTTTCATCTTTTACATTTACCGATTTTACACTGGCCACAATATCTTTTACAAAATAACTGATGATATTATCGTAATTGCGTGTGCTGTTTATTGCAAAGTTTTTTAAAGAAACATTTACATCCTGCAAAGTAGTATGTGGTGCGTTTTTGCCCCTGGCAAATGCAATAACAGCGTCTGTAATTTTAATTTCTTTTGCATTAATACTTTTAAATTTTCCGGTAAGACGGTCGTACAGGGCCAGCGAGTCATCGCTGGATAATGGAGCAGCTTCATCTTTGCCCGTTTTTATAATGGTAATTACGGGCCTTATAATTTCAATCGTATTGGCTTCTACAGTATTTTTTTGAAGAAAAGAAGGAATGTTGGCACCAGTGATTTTTAACTGCTCTATGCGCACATTAAATATGGTGGCAGATACAGAGGTATCATTGCTGTAGAGTTTTTCCTGCAGCGAATCTGATTGCAGCACAATTTTATTAAAAGTAGCATTGCCATTTACTTCATCAATATTGCTGCTTTCGTATTTTATGTAATAAAGACTGTCTGTTTGTTTGGATACGGCATTTTTTACTGCATCTTTTATAACTCCTTTTTTAATAAATTGCCAGTAGGCAAATGCCCCCGTTAAAAGCACCGCTATTATTGCCAGTATAATTTTTACATTTTTTTTCATGTGGTGGTTTCTACTTTTTTAAATATTTGTTTAAGAGCAGTTATCCATCACCTGAATAAAATAAATGCATGGGAGATGTTTAAAGAGATTACTGTAGTATAATCTATGAAAAATTGATGCCAATAGTGGGTTATGCTTATTGTATTGCTAACAGGGTGAAAAGCAACCAGTACAAGGGTGAGTGGGAAAATACAAGCGTTGATAAATTTCCCCTTGCAGTAATGAATGGGGAAAAGGAGAAGCTACAGAAAGGATAAAAAAATCCACTTAGTTATTGCCGCATGTTTGCATATGCTCCGGATAACTAAGTGGATAGTGAAAATAATAATATTATATAGCCCAGGCTTTATCGCCTTTTTTATAGGGGTATGCACCATCATATTTTCCCGGTACTGGTAAAAGCCTCAGTGCTTTTGTAGCGCCAATTTCTGAAGTAAAATAACCCAATAGAGTTAGCTGCTTCATCATAGAATAATAATGAGATGGTGCTTTTACAAAATTTGGGTCCATAGTTTTACGGGCATTTTCCATGGCTTCTTTTTCTTTTTCATCCCGCTTTATATTATAATCTTTTGCTTCTTTTTCAAGCGTTATTAAAAAAGACTTGCGTTGTTCTGCATTACAATCCATAAAAGATTTCCCATTTACTTTTTCGCAGGCTGTATTTAATTGTGCCATGCCCTGCGTAAATACATCCTGTTGTTCCTGCGTATAACAATCGGTAACCATGGTTTGCATAAAAGCACCAATTTTGGCGGCCTTGGCTCCCGGCGTATCTGTAGCTGGAATAATGGTTTCGCCCACTTCATCCAGCATAGCAATATTTGCTGCGGTAAAACCGGCATCGGTTTTTGCGCCAGATTTACAGCCGCTTAAAAAAACTTCGCCACCAATTACAGCACCGCCTGTAAGCAGCGCAATCATTTTTAAAAGTTCTCTACGTTCCATATTTTTATTTTTAATTGATATTATAAATTTTGTTTTTTTAATTGTTCAACTGCATAGTTAGCTGCCCTTGCAGTAAAGGCCATGTAGGTTAATGATGGATTCTGGCAGGCCGATGAAGTCATAAATGCTCCGTCTGTTACAAATACATTTGGCGCATCCCATACCTGGTTCCATTTATTTAATACAGATGTTTTAGCATCGCTGCCCATACGTGCTGTACCCATTTCGTGAATGCCGTGGCCCATGGCATGACCACTGTCGTAGGTATTAATATTTTTTGCGCCGCCAGCTTCAAGCATGGCTACCATCTCTGATAAAATATCTTTACGCATCTTCATTTCATTTTCTTTTATCTCTGCATCCATTGATAAAACCGGTAAACCCCATTTATCTTTTTTTATTTTATCCAGCGTTATTTTATTTTCATGATAAGGCAAAATTTCGCCAAAACCTGTAGCACCCATTTGCCATGGACCTGGTTCGGTAAGTGCATCTTTTAAATCTTTTCCAATGTTCATTTCAGCAATTTCACGGCTCCATCCGCTGCGGCTTGCAGCACCCTGGTAGCCAAAGCCACGGAGATAATCTCTTTTATCATTGCCCATATTTGCAAACCGCGGAATGTAAAAACCTGTTGGTCTTCTGCCATAATAATATTTGTCTTCAAAGCCTTCTATTGTTCCTGTTGCTCCTAAGTTGTAATGATGATCCATAATGTTATGCCCCAGCTCTCCGCTGCTGCTTCCTAAACCATCGGCCCAAACATTATTGGCAGAGCGCATTAATATCCATGCAGAGTTTAATGCAGATGCACAGAGAAAAACTATTTTTGAATTAAAGGCATAAGTTTTATTGTCTTCTGTATCCAGCACCTCTACACCGGTTGCTTTCTTTTTATCTTTATCATACAACACCTGTGTAACTATAGAGTATGGCCGCACAGTAAGGTTACCCGTTTTTAATGCCGCCGGATAAGTGGAAGATTGTGTACTGAAATAACCACCAAACGGGCAGCCTTCCCAGCAGCGGGATCTGTACTGGCAATTTGTTCTTGCCTGCAGCGGTGCAGTTAAATTTGCAACCCTTCCAATTATTAAATGCCTTTCTCCCTTAAATTTTTCTTTTAATCTTGCTGCCACATCTTTTTCTACAATATTTAAATCCATTGCCGGTAAAAATTGTCCATCCGGTAAATTAGGTAAGCCTTCTATTGAGCCACTAATGCCTGCAAATTTTTCTACATGGTCGTACCATGGGGCAATTTCATTATAATTTACCGGCCAGGGAATGGCAATGCCCTCTTTTGCATTTGCTTCAAAATCCATAGGGCTTAAGCGGTAGCT
This sequence comes from Chitinophagaceae bacterium, assembly GCA_043772635.1. Lineage (GTDB taxonomy): Bacteria > Bacteroidota > Bacteroidia > Chitinophagales > Chitinophagaceae > Ferruginibacter. The sequence continues at coordinate 1,802 of JAYVGA010000462.1, read as the reverse complement.
TTGCCTGCCCCATAAAACAGAACGGCCACCAAAACGGTAACTGCGCCACCAGGTAAAAGGTTTTACTTCTGTATAAGGGCTATCCACTTCATTTGCCCATCCATCCATTACCTGTTCCTGTGCTGCCCAGCCCCGATGAATAACCGGGTAATCTTTTTTTTGCTGCTCGGTAGTTTTCCCCCGGTGTTCAAACTCCCACAATTCTTTAGTGGCGGTTTTGTAGTCTTTAATGTGTTCGTGCGGGCCACCCCGTTCCAGCAATAATACTTTCAAACCTTTTTCACAAAGTTCTTTTGCAGCCCAGCCCCCGCTAATGCCGGAGCCCACTACAATTGCATCAAAAGTATTATCTGGCATAAATATAATTTTTAAAGTAAGACATTACATGCTCAGATGGAGACGTCTGACCATGCATGATTTAAATGTTTCCTTTTTTTAATTCTTTTACTGCATAATCTGCTGCCCTTGCAGTTAATGCCATATAAGTAAGCGATGGATTTACGGAGCTTGCACTCGTCATGCAGGCACCATCGGTTACAAATACATTCATGGCATCCCATACCTGGTTGTTGCCGTTTAGTACAGATGTTTTAGGATCTCTGCCCATACGTGCTGTGCCCATTTCGTGAATGCCCTGCCCCACAGCATAACCTGCATCATAAGTATGCACATCTTTTAGTCCTGATGCCTCCAGCATTTCTTTTGCATCGTTCATCATATCTATCCGCATCTTTTTTTCATTCTCTTTTATCTCCACATCAAAATCAAGCACAGCTAAACCCCATTTATCTTTTTTAGTTTTGCTTAATGTCATTTTGTTATCATGGTATGGCAACATTTCTCCAAAGGCTGTTATACCCATTTCCCAATTGCCGGGTTCAGATAATGCATTTTTTAATTCGGCACCAAGTGTAAACTCTGCCACATCAATGCCCCTGCCACGGTGAGCACTACCCTGGTAACCAAAACCACGCAGGTAATCCCTTTTATCGCCATCTACATTTCTAAATCTTGGAATATAAATACCTGTTGGCCTGCGGCCATAAATATATTTATCTTCAAAACCTTCAACTCTGCCATTGGCACCCAGCCTGAAATGATGATCCATTATGTTATGCCCCAACTCGCCGCTGCTGCTGCCCAAACCATCCGGCCATATATCGGTAGCACTGTTCATTAATATCCAGGTGCTGTTAAAACTTGATGCACAAAGAAAAATAATTTTTGCATTGTAAGTATATGTTTGGTTATTTTCTGCATCTAACACTTCTACACCTGTTGCCTTCTTTGAATTTTTATCGTAAATAAGTTTGGTAACAATTTTATTTACTTCCATCGTAAGGTTACCGGTTTTTCTTGCAGCAGGTAATGTTGCAGACTGTGTACTGAAGTAAGCTCCAAACGGGCAGCCTCTCCAGCAACGGTCACGGTACTGGCAATTGGTTCTGTCGTTGTGCGGCTGGGTAATATTTGCACTGCGGCCAATAAACATGTGCCGCTTACCATTATAGTGTGTTTTTATTTTTCCTGCTATATCTTTTTCTACCACATTCATTTCCATTGCAGGCATAAATTCTCCATCGGGTAATACGTCCAAACCTTCTTTACTGCCCTGTATGCCGGCAAATTTTTCTGCATAGCTGTACCATGGTGCTATATCATCGTAACGGATTGGCCAGTCAACAGCAATCCCTTCTTTTCCGTTGGCTTCAAAATCCATTTTGCTGTGGCGGTAACTTTGCCTGCCCCACATCAGCGAACGTCCGCCAACATGATAACCCCTGAACCAGTCCATACGTTTT
>JAYVGA010000461.1:0-2850 GCA_043772635.1 Chitinophagaceae bacterium | reverse complement strand
GATGCTGGGCTGCATTCCTCCCTGCTCCATTATTTGAAACAGCATGGCGCTGGTAGTACTCTTACCAGATGTTCCACCCACGGCAATGGTCTTTTTACTGCGGGCAATCATGGCCAGCAGTTCGCTTCTTTTAATAATGGGAATGCTCAGCAATTTTGCTTTCTGCACTTCGGGCACGGTATCTTCTACTGCAGTGCTAACCACCACAAGGTCTATCGCATCATGCACGCCTTCTCCATTTTGCAAAAAACATATAATGCCTTCTGCCTGCAGTTTGGTGCGGGTATCGTTTGTTTCACCGTCTATAAAATACCGGTCGCTGCCCGAAACATTTTTACCACTGCCTGCCAGGTATTGAGCAATAGCACTCATGCCCGTACCGGCTACGCCAATAAAAAAAATGTTTTTAAAATCGTTTACAGATGAAATCATTAGTTTTTTTTAAATCAAATGCTGCAATTGTTTCTGGTAGTCGTATTGTAAATCTTCGTGCAATGCTTCTACCGCTTTTTTTATTTTTTTAACCAGCCCAAGGTAAATATTTTCCAGCGCTGTACTTTTCTTAGTATCCAGTTTAAGGTCACGTATGTTTTCTGCCACAAACAGCAATACTTCCACTTCTGTAGCAGCTTCTTTACTGTAGCGGATATACCGGTTGGCTACTCTTACAATTTTACGCAGTGTTTTTTTAGCAAAATATGGGTTTGTTTTATTTACATCTTCAAACAACAATGCCAAACTGGATTGCACACTTTTAATATATCCTGCTTCATCTGTTTCATCAAACAAAATATAAGTGGCCAGTTCTTTATTTTCTTTTTTAAATTTTACCAGGCGCAGGCAAAGTTCCAGCAGCTCTGCAGGAGGCAGATTTTCTATCGCAGATTTTATTTCTTTTACGGAAGCCGCTTTCATGGCAGCAAAATACTGGTTTTATTGCTAACAATCAGGCTGGGTTTTATTTTATTATACTGGTTGATAAAAAAATATCTCTAAAGAATATCATTAAAGACTGTAAAAATCTAAAATGGCAACTGGTGAAAATATGCATCGTCACTTTTTATTCCTGTTATAATACCGGTTATCTGTTTCCCGGTTTATTTTTTCTTCTCAGCATTCATCACTGTACTTACCATGCCCATCCATCATGATTATAATAGTTTACGCCTGCCTTATCATTGGCATTTATAGTGCATAAAAAAAACCTTCGTATTGTACGAAGGTTTTTCATAATGGTGGTTACTAATCTTTTCAGAGATATTGGATAAAACGAGGCATTTGTGGTTTCAGGGATATTTGATTTGGAACAGCAAAGATAGACTTACGCTATTGCCGGGGTGTAGCTTTTGATGTTATAATTGTGTAGATTTTTTTCTACTATTTTTATTCTTACACAATAAAATAAAATCGTGCCAGTTAATACATAATCATACATTACAAAAAAACATTTTAATACCATGCAAAAAATTTTCACCCTTTCAGTAGCATTGCTATTGATAATAAATTTTTCTTACGGACAACTACTAAGTAAAATTACTCCTCCAAATCCTTTTGCACAATCGCTTTCGGCAATAATAGAAAATTATCAAAATAATTATTTTGCAATACAGGGGGAAGCATTGCCCCCGGATCAAGACAGGGATATTTACAAATCTACTATCGGCTTGCCCGGTGCATCTTCCTGTGTAATTTTCCGCTTTCATTCTGCAGAAGATACTACAGCAAGCTGGCAGGCTGTGTTGTATAACGGAGAAGATTTTAATGAAGCGTCCAGGGTGTATAAAAACAGTTTTAAATATTTAAAGCAAACAAAATTTAAAGAAGGTATAAAGAGTAATTCTTTTGAAGGTAGTTTGGAAACGCCTACAGAATATTTAAAATTTACCAGCAGCATTCTGCGGCCTGCTGTGTATACAGAAGGGTATAAAAATTTTATGGCAGAAATAGAAATGATAAATACCATTGATGGCTGGACGGTGCAATTAAGTTTGCACAGCAGGAAAGCAGATACGGAGCGGTACCAGTAGATTTTTTTGCACGCAGTGGGGCGGAGATGGAAGAGAAAAAACAGCCTACTTGATTATTTATTGCAAATATTAACCTGATAAAAAAGCTTTAGAGTTATATTTTTACCCTGTAAAACGACTGTTTCATTAGTATATAATTTTGCTATACATTTGGGATAAGAAATATTTTACTATGACAGAGATTCTGATAGATAAAAAGAAATACGTTTTGATTACTGAAAAAGATTACCAGGCCTTGCAAAAAAAAGCAGCATTAAAATCAAAGCCGGAAAAAACATTTACAGTTGAAGATGCCCGCATTTACAGTAAAAAAATGATAAAAAAATACGCTTAGAAAAATGCCGGTAAGGCGGGAAGACGAAATGTTTTTTCAGGATCGGTATTTCGTCAGAAACTTTGTTACGGTGGAATTGATAGTGTGTAAAAAAACTGTTAGACACCGTTTTAAAACATTGGATGTGGGTTAGCTGATTTTTCCGGAACTTCCTGCATAATATCCCAATGCTCCACAATTTTGCTTTCTTTTAATCTGAAAATTTCCATAAGTGAAGCATCTTTTCCCGAAAAACTTTTTGTTTTGATGTGCAAAAATACCAAATCGCCATCGCCAGCTACTTTTTTAAAATCTACTTTTGTTTTTGGCTGTTTTGAGAATCCATCTGTTAACAAATTTTTTAAGCTTTGCCGTCCGTCGGGTGCTATTGGATTATGCTGGATATAATCCTCTACAAGGTACTCGTCTATGGCAGAAATATCTTTGTCACCAAATAACTTTTGGTAAAATTCCACCACTATTTTTTTATTGGCTTCAATTTGTTTTTGA
>JAYVGA010000460.1:0-6255 GCA_043772635.1 Chitinophagaceae bacterium | reverse complement strand
GGCAGGCTGGAGCTGGATTACATTACAGAAAAATACCACCTTGAGTTTCCGGATGATGAAGATGCAGAAACACTTTCCGGATATATTATTCAAAACAATGAATCCATACCGCAGCAAAAAGACCGCATCATTGCCGGCAATTACCAGTTTGATATATTAAGTGTAAGCGGCACCCGTATTGAAACTGTAAAACTTAAAGTACTTAAATAATTTTCCTGTTGCACAGCCATTGCGCTGTTTACTTTTTGCACATGACCATAGCCGTTCACATGGATACTTTTAAGGATGATTCTTTTTTGTGGAATTGTATCAGCAGGTTATCTCTACAAAATGCAAACGATCATTTTATTATTTTCACAGAAGAAAAAAAATTGCCCCCTCCTGCTTTTGGCTCCAACTGTACACCCGTAATAATCAGCCCCGCCATAAAAAACAGTTTGCTGCTGCATTACTGGTATAATTATAAACTTCCTGCTTTATTAAAAAAATACAATGCTGCTGTTTTTATCAGCCAAACAGGTGCAGTAAGTCTTCGTACCACTATCCCCCAGGTAATGATAATGGCAGATGATTTTTTGTGGTATAAAAACCGGCCGGTAAAAAATGAATATGCCCGCTACCTTAAAAAATATTTTTTAAAGTTTGCAGAAAAAGTTTCAGCCGTTTGTGTAACCAAACCATTTATTGGCCAAAGGCTTATTAGCAGGTATGCTGCTTTGCAGCATAAAACTACCACCATTTTAAATGGGTTAAATAATGTATACAGTCCCCTTGCGCCACCAGAAAAAGAAGGCGTGCTTGAAAAATATACGGGCGGGCATGAATATTTTATCTGCGAATGTTCTGCCTTTACACAAGAAAATATTATTACCGTATTAAAGGCTTTTTCTATTTTTAAAAAAAGATTAAAGAGCAGTATGCAACTGGTAATACTTAACAGCCCTGATAAAAATCCTGTAAAAGATTTTCATTTGTATAAATACCGGCAGGAAGTACATTTGATTACTGCATCACCACTGCTAATGGAAGCGCAAATTATTGCAGCAGCTTATGCAGCCATTTATATTCCCGCTTTTATTTCTGCTACAAACTGGGGCCTGCACTGCATGGCATGCCATGTGCCGCTTTTAACTGTTACCCATGAAGCTGCTCAGACACTTTATGAAGACGCTGCACTTTACAGCAGCATCAACGAAAAAACAATTGCAGAAAATATGATGCTTTTATACAAAGATGAAACCCTGAGAAATAATTATATACAAAAAGGAGCAGCACTTGCCAGCCGGTATAACTGGCACGACAGCAGTGTGGGGCTTTGGCAAACAATTTTACAACACAGCAGGGTTTAAAAAAACAATCCTTTTACCTTTGCACCATAAAAAAAATAAATAAATGCGGCAATCTACCATAAAAATTGATGTATTACTGGACCCTAATAAAGTACCCGAACAAATAAACTGGCAGGCAACAGATAGCAGTGCAGATATGAGCCAGAAAGCAAAAGCCATGTGTATAGCTTTTTGGGATGCAGCAGATAAAACTGCCCTTAGAATTGATTTGTGGACAAAAGATATGATGGTAGATGAAATGGGCGATTTTTATTACCAGATGCTTATGGGCATGGCCGATTCATTTAAAAGATCTACCAAACAGGAAGCCCTTGGCGATGAAATGAAAATTTTTGCAAAAGACTTTTTTGAAAAATTTAAGGCGAAGATGATAGAGCAGGCTGATAGCCTTTAGCTGAAAGTCTTTAGCTGAAAGCCTTTAGCTGCTAGCCATTAGCTATTAGCCTTTAGCTATTAGCTAAAGGCCTTAGATTTGAGGAAGTACGCCAGGCTCACAGCTAACGGCTAACAACTAATAGCTCACAGCTAATGGCTAACAGCTAATAGCTTAAAAAGTAACTATAAACTTCATGAATATGAGAAATTTTAAAGAACTAAAAATCTGGCAAAAAGGTTTTCAAATTGCGGTTAATTGTTTTAAGATAACTGTTGCTTTTCCTGTGCAGGAAAAGTTTGGTTTGGTTTCTCAAATAAACAGAAGTGTGTTTCTATTCCATCTAATATTGCAGAAGGCAGCAGCAGAACAAGCGACAAGGATTACAACAGGTTTATAGAAATATCTTTGGGTTCCTGTTTTGAATTAGAAACACAATTGCTTATTGACAAAAAATAAATTTTGGTAATGCTGATACAATAAATGATACGCTCCATGATTTAATGGAAGAAGAAAAAATGCTGATAGCATTTGGAAAAAGTTTAAACGGTTGAAAGAAGCTAATAGCTATAAGCTTTTAGCCGTTAGCTAAAAATCTGATATTTGCATAATTATTGCCGGGCTCACAGCTAATGGCTAACAGCTAATGGCTAACGGCTAATACAAAATCCTTAACAATTAAACATACACCATGTCTCTAGAACAAAACATAATGGCCCAGATGAAAGATGCCATGAAATCTAAAAATGAATCTTTGCTGCGCAGCTTAAGAGCCATTAAAGCAGAAATTATTAAAGCAAAAACAGAGCCAGGTGCCAATGGAGAAATTGATGAAGCTACCGAACAGAAGTTTTTGCAGAAAATGATGAAGCAGCGCAAAGATTCTTTTGATATCTTTAGTCAGCAGGGACGCACCGATCTGGCTGTAAAAGAAAAAGAAGAAATGGAGGTAATTGAAAAATTTCTTCCTGCACAGTTATCCGCACAGGAAATAAAAGACGTTGTGGCGGCTATTATAACACAAACCGGCGCTTCCACTGCTTCAGATATGGGCAAAGTAATGGGTGCTGCCAGCAAACAACTGGCGGGCAAGGCAGATGGTAAAACCATAAGTGCTATTGTAAAAGAAATGCTTGCATAAATAAAAGTATGTTTATAGATATTGTTTTTTTGCTGCTCATTCTTTTAGCCTGCGTAAAGGGGTTTAGTAAAGGTTTAATTGTAGCCTTGTTTTCCATTATTGGTTTTATTGTGGGTATTGCGGCCGCATTAAAATTATCTGCTTATGCAGCAGAAAAACTTTCCGGCACTTTTAATGCCGGTAAATGGCTTCCGTTTATTTCTTTTATGCTGGTGTTCCTGGCCGTTATGATACTGGTAAACATTGGTGCCCGCCTTTTGCAAAAATCGGTAGAGCTGATTATGCTGGGCTGGGTGAACCGCATAGGCGGCATTATTTTATATGCATTATTATACAGCATTGTTTTCAGCATTTTTCTATTTTATGCAGTACAGCTAAAATTTTTATCGGCAGAAACCATTGCTGCATCTCAGGTGTACAGCTACATACAACCGCTGGGTCCTGCAATTATCAATTCGCTGGGCACCGTTATACCGTGGTATAAAGATATGTTTGCCCAGTTGCAGGAATTTTTTGGCAAAATACCCGCAGCTAACCATGCTAAATAATCAACCGGATATCATTCATATAAAATATAAAAAAAATAGTACGTAAAGCGTTATTTATACTGCTGTTTTCATTTTAAAACCTTATTTGTAAAGGCAGCAGGAAAAACTGCCGAAACAAACCAAAGCCTGAAATGAAATACTGTTTGGTAATTCAGGTTTGGTATCTTTGGAGCAATGCCCGATTTTTGAGTTAAATAAATTATTTTAGCAACTGATTGCAAACGGATTACCCCATTACTAAGAAATGACCTACGAAATAAAACAAGACGGCAAATTTAAATTTATTGAAGAAGGCCATGGCGAAACGCTTATGCTGCTTCATGGCCTGTTTGGTGCGCTTAGTAATTTTAAAGACCTGATAGAATATTTTAAACGTAATTATAAAGTGGTAGTGCCCATACTACCCCTGCTGGAGCTGGATCTTTTACACACATCTGTAGGCGGTTTGCAAAAATATGTGCAAAAATTTATAGAGCACAGAAACTACAACCATATTCACCTTATGGGTAATTCTCTTGGTGGGCACGTGGCACTGGTGCATATTTTATAAAATCCCGAAAGAATAAAATCGCTCATACTCACCGGCAGCTCCGGCCTGTTTGAAAACGGTATGGGAGATACTTATCCCAAACGTGGGGATAAGGAATACATCCGCAATAAAACTGCACTTACCTTTTACGACCCGGCGCTGGCTACAGACGAACTGGTGAATGAAGTTTTTGAAATAACAAACAACCGTTTAAAAGTTATTAAAATTATAGCCCTGGCTAAAAGCGCTATTCGCAACAACCTGGGAGAAGAACTTAAGCATGTAATGCAGCCCACCTGCCTTATTTGGGGAAACAACGATACCATTACTCCCCCGTTTGTGGGCAAAGAGTTTAATAATCTTATACCCAACAGCGAACTGCATTTAATAGATAAATGTGGGCATGCACCCATGATGGAAGTACCGGTAGAGTTTAACAGCATCCTTGAAGGATTCCTGGCAAAATTAAAATCTCCTGCTGCAACGGTTTAATCAATTATTTGGTCTACTCCTTTAAACCGCATGTTCTTTTAATCATCCAAGGCCAGGCAAAACTAAAAACATGTTAACAGTAGATTTAATAAACAACAATATACCAAGGCTGCAGCTGCAGGACAGTATTGCAAAAGCATTGCAACTGGTAAACGATTTCAGGGTTACCCACCTGCCTGTTGTTACGGATGATAAATACCTGGGCCTGCTGAGCGAAGAAGATCTGCTGGATGCAGAAGATGAAAAGCAAACTGTAGAAGTATTACAACAACATTTTATTGCCGCTTCTGTAAAAGATAATATGCATTTTTTAAATGCGGTAAATGCAAGCATTCAGTTTGATACCAATGTAGTTCCTGTGGTTAATGAAGAAGGCGAACTGGCAGGCGTAATATCTACCACAGATCTTTTAAAAACAATGGGTAGTTTTGCAGGTGCCAACGAAATTGGGGGCATCATTGTGCTGGAAATGGAAAGATCACAGTTTGCCATTTCTGAAATTAGCCGCATTGTAGAAAGTAATGATTGCACCATCCTGCACCTCAACTCCAACGCAGATACACTCACCGGTTTACTTACCGTAACACTGCATGTAAACAAAAGAGAAATAGCAGCAGTAGTAGCCACATTTGAGCGGTACGAATACGATGTGATTTATTATTTTGGCAACGAAAAGTTTGAGAACGAGATACACAGCAATTACCGTCATTTAATGAATTACCTTGATATTTAAACCAGTTTTTTTTAAATGAAATTTGCTGAGACCACAACTGCTTCCAGGCTTTTTCTTTCTAAACATTTTTGTACAATTGCAAATAGCCACATTGTAGCTTTTAAATTACTTTTCATTTTTATTTTTACAGCACCCTTTATCTCTATTGCACAAAGAGAACCTGCCGGATTTTACGATAATATAGACAGCAGGATTCTTATAGATTCCAGCACCAAACTTTTTGTTTCATCCATACTTATAGACGGCAATAAAAAAACAAAAGACTACATCATAGAAAGAGAAATGCGTGTAAAAACCGGGGACTCTATAACTGCATCAGGCATTTATGAAAAACTCGTACGCTCGCAGGAACTTATTTACAACACATCGCTTTTTACAGAAGTAGTTTTGGTTCCCTATTTTATTTCGGCCACCGATATCAGCATTCATGTTAGTGTAAAAGAAAAATGGTATATCTATCCTACACCCCAGTTTAAACTGGTAGACAGAAGCCTTAACGAATGGATTAAAACATATAATGCCAACCTGCAGAGAGTTACTTACGGTGCTAAGTTTGCCCACTATAATTTAAGTGGCCGCAGAGATCAGTTAAGAATTTACCTTCTTACCGGCTATGCAAGAAACCTGTCTTTTACTTACACTGCTCCTTACAGTAACAGATCGCTTACCGAAGGATTTTCTGCAGGAGCCGGCCTTACCCAAAACAGGGAAATCATTTATAAAACCAGTGCCAACAATATTCCGCTGGGGTACAAAAATACCGGCTTTGTAAAAAACAGTTTTATCTTAACCGGGGCATATATTATTCGCCGCGGATTTTACAGGAGGCATGTGTTTAATATTGGCTACCAGTATCAAAAAGTAGATGACAGTATTACCAGCAAATACAACCCGGCCTATTTTAATTTAAATAAAAATCATGCTGGCTTTCCGGAAGCAAGTTATATTTACCAGTACATTCATACAAACAATATTAATTATCCCCTTACCGGAAAAGTATACTCGCTAGCGTTTACAAAAAGAGGGCTGGGTTTTACCGGCGGCATAAATATGTTTGCTGTAGATGGCGACTATAATAAATACATAGGCC
>JAYVGA010000459.1:0-9426 GCA_043772635.1 Chitinophagaceae bacterium | reverse complement strand
GCCGATTCGCAGATATCTTTTGATGTGATTAATTTTTTCTCCCTTAATATTTACAGCGTCATTGGCTTTGTAGTGTTGTGCTGTATTGCAGTGGGTTATTATTTTTTATGCCAGTTGCTCATGTACCTGCTCAAACCTCTTTTTTCGTTTTTCTTTTTAGAATTGTACATATGCACTGCAATAATGGGTTTGGTGCTGTTTAGTTTAAATATAGGAATAATGGACCAGGGACTTGAACTTTTTAGCCTTGCCTGGCTGTTGTTGTTTTTGTTTTTTTTAAACAGCTCATACCTGAGGTTTTTTACCAGCCGTATTATGAGCTCCAAACTTGTGTTCTGGATTGTATTCTTTTCTGTTTCTATGACCATTATTATTATTGTAGAAAATAACAGGAAAGAACTGCGCAACAGGTATCATTATGCAGAAATACTGTCCACCAAAACCGATCCTGCAAGTGAGCCCATGCTCAATTCTATGCTGTCTGATTACAGGCTGGAGTTTTTGTCGGATAATTTCAGCAGGTTAAAAAACCTATCGGCTAATAAATTTTTAAAAGACAGCCTAATAAATAATAATTTTTCAGGCTTTACCAACCGCTACGATACCCGCATTTTTTCTTTTGATGAAAGAGAAATTCCTTTATACAATGATAATGCTGCCGGCTACGATCAGCTTAATACTATTTTAAATACACAGTCTAAACCCACGGGGGTGCAGGGCCTGTACTATTATGATGAGTCTTACGACAGGTTTAGTTATATCAGCAAAAAAGTAATTAATGATACATCGGGCAGGCTGCTGGGTACTATATTTATTTTAGTAACACCCAAAAGAATAAAAAACGAAATGCTCTATCCCGAACTGTTTAGCAAGGGAACTAATAATGCTATCGAAAATTCATCTACCTATGCTTTTGCCATTTACGATAAAAATAAATTAATCAGCAGCCACAATGATTATCCTTTTTCTACCACTCTCCCTCCGCAGGTTTTTTCGGGTAAGGAGTACAGGCTGGAGCATGCCGGAAACCATGATGAGTTATGGTATAGTGCAGGCGCAGAAAAATATGTGGTAATTGTAAAAGAAAACCGGCGGTGGTTAGAATCTATCACTTTATTTTCTTTCCTGTTTTGTGCCTTCCTGCTCTTAAGTGCCTGCTTTTGGTTGCTCTCTATATTTATCAGCAGCAGGTTAAACCCCCAAAAGCTGCGTAATTACTGGCAGTTAACTATCCGCAACCAGATACATGGTATTATCATTTTTATCAGTACGGTTTCATTTCTTGTTATTGGTATTACCACCATATTATTTTTTATAACAAGGTACGAAAGCAACAACAGGGAAAAACTGAGCCGGGCTATACAGATTATGAAAAACCAGGTGGCGGGTTCTTTTTCTGAAGGATGGAAAATGAACGACTCTATGCTTGTTACCGATAAGGCTGCTGCACAGCAGGTAGAAAAAAGTATCATCAACATTGCCGAGGTACATGGAGTAGATGTAAATATTTATGATTTAAAAGGTGATCTTAAACTTGCTTCGCTTCCGCTGCCTTATGTAAAAGGTATTGTGAGTATGAAGATGGAGCCAACAGCGTATTATCATTTGCATAACAAAAACGAAGTGCAGTTTTTTCAAAATGAAAAAATAGGTAACCTTGATTTTGTAAGCAGTTATGTACCTGTTTTTGACGACAGTGGTAATGTATCTGCTTATCTTAATATACCTTACTTTACTTCGCAAAGCAAGCTGCAGCAGGAGATAGCTAATTTTTTGGTAACCATCATTATTTTAAATGCTTTTATTTTTCTTATTGCAGGTATTGTAGCATTATTTATTACCAACAGGATAACACATTCTTTTTTTGTTATTGGAGAAAAGATGAAAAAAATAAACCTGGGAAAAATAAATGAAGTGCTGTACTGGAACCGTAATGATGAGATAGGAAGCCTGGTAAATGAATACAATAAAATGCTTGCCAAGCTGGATGATAGTGCTGCCGCACTGGCTAAAACAGAAAGAGAAGGTGCCTGGCGGGAAATGGCCAAGCAGGTAGCCCATGAAATAAAAAATCCGCTTACACCTATGAAACTGAGTATGCAGTTTTTGCAAAGATCTATTGAAAATAATGCACCCGATGTAAAACTGCTTACTGCAAATGTGGCCAATACTATGGTAGAGCAGATAGATCACCTTAGCAATATAGCCAGCGAGTTCAGCCAGTTTGCCAATATAGAAAATGCCAATAAAGAAATGCTGGATATAAATGAATCGCTGCTGTCTATAAAACAATTGTATGAAGGCAATGAAGCCATCTCTATGCAGTGGCAGCTGGAAAGCGAACCCATTATAATTTATGCAGATAAAACCCATGTGAACAGGCTGTTTACAAATCTTATTCAAAATGCGTTGCAGGCTGTGCCGGAAAATAAAGTACCCGAAATAGAAGTAGAGGAAATACTAAAGGATGAATTTGTGCTTATAAAAATAAAAGATAATGGAGAAGGTATTCCGGAAGAAACACATTCAAAAATATTTACACCAAACTTTACTACAAAAACTTCGGGCACGGGGCTTGGCCTGGCCATGTGCAAAAGAATTGTAGAGCAGATGAATGGCAATATATGGTTTGAAACTTCTATGCACGGGGGCACCAGCTTTTTTATTCAGCTGCCTTTAACCAGCGGCGGTTAAATATTTTTAAATTCCTTTCTTGCCGCAATAAATTTTTCAAAGGCCGCAAGATCATAGCTGCTCAGATTATTTTCTTTAGTTACCATGGCTTTTTGTGCTACCATTACACCATAGGTTATATCATCCAGCCCATCCGTAAAATGCGAATCGGGATCAATGGAGATGAGTACGTTTTTATCAATGGCTTTTTTTATATGCCTCCAGTCCATATCCAGGCGGTTGGGATGTGCGTTCAGTTCTATTACTACATGGTTGGCTGCGCAGGCATCAATTATGGCATCATGATCTACGGGGTAGCCGGGCCGGCTAAGCAGTAACCTGCCCGTCATGTGGCCAAGAATAGTGGTGTAAGGATTTTCTATAGCCCTTAGTAAACGCATCATGGCTTTTTCCTGGTTCATTTTTATATTGCTGTGCACAGATGCAATTACCAAATCAAAACTGGCCAGTACTGCATTGGAGTAATCCAGGTTGCCATCATTTAAAATATCACTTTCAATACTTTTAAAAATCTTAAAGGGATACAGTTTTTTATTAAGCTCATCAATATATATATGCTGTTCACGTATTTTTTCTTCGTGCAGCCCCTGGGCATAATACGCAGATTTGCTGTGATCGCTTATAACCAGGTATTCTAAGCCCCGGCTTATGGCAGCCATGGCCATTTCTTCTACCGTATTGCTGCCATCGCTCCAGTTACTGTGGCAGTGAATAATGCCCCGGATATCTGTCGGTTGTATAAGGGTGGGCAGCGGACCACTTTTAGCTTTTTCTATAATATCCACAGTTTCTCTAAGCGGAGAAACAATCATTGCAAGCCCGGCTGCGGAAAAATAAGCTGCTTCGCTGGTATGTTTTTGCGCAGCAGCTTGTGTATAATGCTCCAGTAATGCATTATTAAATTCTTCTGATGAGGAAGTTTTAATTAATGTATGCATAAAATCATCTGCAACGGCTGCATAAATTTTTACTTTTATCCCTCCACTGCTTTTATATAAAAGCCAGTTATTTTCTTTTTCCATCAGCTCAAAACCTTGTATGTTTTGCAGCGCATTTTCTACAGTAGTTTCATTTTCTTCAATTACAAATTCCAGTTCATTTACTATCTCCAGTTGCCTTTTAAAAGCACCACTCACTGCTACTTTTTTTCCGGTAAATAATTTTTCAAAAAATTGCAACGTTGCAGGAGCAATTGCAGCCACCTGCGAATACAAAAAGCTTCCTTTGCTTTTTAAATAAAACTCAATATTGTCTGCTACACTCTGCTGTGTTTTTTCTCCAAACCCTTTAAATAATTTTAAACGGTTTTCTTTGCACGCATATAACAGTTCACCAATACTTTCTATCTCCATTTCTTTCCAGATAGTATGTATTTTTTTAGGTCCTATTCCTTTAATATTTAACATTTCAACCACTCCCGGAGGAGTGTTTAAAATCATTTCTTCCAGGCTTTTTAGCTGCCCTGTTTGTAAAAGTTCAATTATTTTTTGTGCAGATGAAGCACCAATTCCTTTTATAGAAGAAATTTTTTCTGCATTAATTTCACTTAACGGAGTAGTTAATTTTTCTATTGCAAATGCAGCAGATGAATATGATTTTGATTTAAAACTATTTTCTCCGTGTATGTCCAGCAGTTTTGAAAGCAAAGAAAATGTTTCTGCAATCTGATAATTATCCATGAGGTAAAAGTAATAAATATCTTTTCTATTGGGTAAAGAAACCGCAGGCTTGTCTTAAAATTATATTGGTAAAGAAAATAAGTACAAATGCCTAACAGCAGTGGTTACGGTAGTTACAGGCATAAAAAAAGTCCCGGTATAAACCAGGACTCTAATTTTATTTTCTACTAAAAGCTTACTTCTTTTTAGGAGCGGCTTTTTTTGCAGCAGCTTTTTTAGGAGCAGCTTTTTTTGCAGCAGCTTTTTTAGGAGCAGCTTTTTTTGCCATTGCTTTTTTTGGAGCAGCTTTTTTAGCCGCTTTTTTTGCAGTTGCCATTTTTTTTAGAATTTAATTGGTTAGTAAATAATACTTAAAAATAAATACTATTTTGATATTACCAAAAAAAATATTAAAAAAAATTATGCTGTGGCTTCTACTGCAACCACAGAAACAAAAGTTTTATCGGCTTTTGTTTTTCTAAATTCAACCACTCCATCAGTTAATGCAAAGATGGTAAAGTCTCTTCCAACACCTACATTTTTACCCGGATGATAAACAGTGCCACGCTGGCGGAGAATGATATTACCGGATACTGCAGCCTGGCCGCCGAATATTTTTACACCTAATCTTTTGCTTTGTGAATCACGTCCGTTTTTTACGGAACCTTCACCTTTTTTGTGTGCCATTTTTAATGAGTTTTTTAGTTAATGAATTGATTAGTTTATTGGAATGATGGATGATGTTTTTTATAAAAGATCAAACACTAAACCGTTTAACTTTAACTAAGCAATTGCAGTTACTTTTAAATGAGTGTACTGCGTACGGTGTCCGTGCTTTTTACGGAAACCTTTTCTTCTTTTCATTTTAAAAGCGATTACTTTATCGCCCTTAACAAGATCATTAATAATTTCAGCGGTTACTACTGCTTTTACATCTGCTCCACTTACAATGGTATCTCCATTGGAAGTAAACAATACATCAGAAAATTCTACTGAATCTCCTGCGTTGCCCTCAATATGAGGAACGTATAAGCTGTCTCCGGCTTTTACTTTAAATTGCTGACCTGCGATTTTTACTACTGCTAACATAACATCCCGAATTTAGGACGGCGAAGGTAGGGTTTTATACTTAATTGAGGAAGCTTTTTAAAAACTTTTTAAACTGCTTTTTGTTGCATGCAGCTCTGTAACGGCTTTTAGGTTAGGGCTAAATTACTGGCAATCAGATAAATTAAGCTTAAAAAATAAAGAGCGCTCCTGTTTTTTTAAAGGGTGCTGTCCTTCAGTTATTATATATTCGTGGTTATTTATGCATTATTTAATACGGTTAATACAGATAGTGTACAGCATATATGCTTTTGTGGTTTTTATACTGCTCATGCTCCTCATTTTTCCATTTATAGTGCTGGCTTCTTTTTTTGGCAGAGAAAAGGGAGGTAATGTTATATATATATTATGCAGGTTTTGGGCAGATGCCTGTTTGCTCCTGTGGGGCATAAGGCATAAAAACCATTTTGAAGCTCCGCATAATCCCGATCATCCCTGCATTTTTGTTTTTAATCATATATCTTTTATGGATATCCCTATTCTTATGAGTGCCTTGCGCTACCAGCATATAAGAGTATTGGGCAAAGCAGAAATGACCAAAGTGCCAATCTTTGGATTTATTTATAAAAATGCTGTGGTAACTGTGGATAGAAGCGATGCTGCCCACCGGGCTAAAAGTGTAATGGTATTAAAATCGGTACTCAAAAAAAATATTTCGGTGGTGATTGCTCCCGAAGGCACTTTTAATATGACGGATAAACCCTTAAAGGAATTTTATGACGGGGCTTTTAAAATTGCTATAGAAACACAAACGCCTGTAAAGCCGGTATTGTTTTTAGATGCTTATAACCGGTTACATTATAAAAGTATTCTTTCTCTTACGCCTGGTATATCCCGGGCCATATACCTGCAGGAAATACCGGTGCACAATTATGACTCCAATGATACAACTTTGCTAAAGGAAAAAGTATATGATATAATGGAGCAGGGACTGATAAAATATAAAGCTGCCTGGATAAAGTAATATGCTGCCCAATAAAAACGAAATATTATTTAAAGAAGAAGTGGCCACCCATTGGGCACTTATTGTTTTGCCACTGGCACTGCCGCAGCTGTACACTTATGCCATACCCGCTCATTTATTAGAGAAGGCTTTGCCGGGCTGCCGGGCAGAAGTTGTGTTTGGAAAAAATAAAAAGTATGCAGGCATTATTAAAACAGTTATTACCCAAAAGCCGGAGTATGCTACCAAACCCATTTTAAATATACTGGATGATGCGCCGCTGCTTTATGCACAGCAGCTGCAGTTTTGGGAATGGATGAGTGCGTATTATATGTGTACCGAAGGAGAAGTAATGGCCGCTGCCCTGCCGGCTAATTTTAAACTGAGCAGCGAAACCATCTTAATTTATAATGAAGAAATTGGAGAAGATTTCAGCAACCTTGGCGATGATGAATTTTTGGTAGCAGAAGCGCTGCTATTAAAAAAACAACTGCAGCTTACCGAAGTGCAGCAGGTGTTGGATGCAACGCATGTATATCCCGTAATAAAAAAACTGATTGATAAAAACATTTGTTTTATATGGGAAGAACTGAGCGAAAGGTATAAGATTAAAAAAGAAAATTATGTTTTGCTGCATCCGCATTACCAATCGGAAGAGGCGCTTGGCAAAGTACTTAACGAATGGAAGGGTGCACCCAAACAAATGGAACTGCTGCTGGCTTTTTTACACCTGCAAAAAACAGAAGGCGATGTTACACAGCCGGCACTGCTTAAAAAATCTGGCGCCACAGCAGCACAACTAAAAGGGCTTGCAGAAAAAAATATGCTCATCATAGAAAAAAGAAGTGTAGACCGCATACCCGGTTTGCCAAAAGATGTACATATTAATTTTGAATTAAGCCCTCTGCAGCAGGAATGTTTAACGCAGGTGAGTAATTGTTTTATTGATAAAAACGTATGCCTGCTGCATGGTGTTACCGGCAGTGGTAAAACGCTGTTGTATATTAAACTGATAGAGGAAGAATTTAGAAAAGGAAAACAGGTATTGTACCTCTTGCCAGAAATTGCACTAACGGCACAATTAATAAGAAGACTGCAGATACATTTTGGAGGCAACATCATTATCTACCATTCTAAATTTAATAACCATGAGCGTATAGAACTCTGGAATAAAATAAGAACCGGCGAAGTTAAGATTGTGCTTGGAGCCCGCAGTGCCCTGCTGCTGCCTTATAAAGATTTAGGATTGATAATAGTAGATGAAGAACACGACAGCTCCTACAAACAACAGGACCCTGCGCCAAGATACAATGCAAGGGATGCGGCTATTTATTATGCTTCGCTTTTTGGCGCAAAAGTTTTACTGGGCAGTGCCACACCATCTGTAGAAAGTTATTTTAATGCAAAGCAAAAAAAATATGGCCTGGTGTATTTAAACGAAAGATATGGTGGTATTGAATTGCCTGCTATAGAAATTGTGAATACCCGGCAGGTGGCACAAAAGGGGAAAGTGATGATAAGCCCCCAGTTAAAAGAAGCTATACAAACGAGCCTGGATGAAAATAAACAGGTAATACTTTTTCAGAACAGGCGGGGTTATAATCCGTATTTAATTTGTGGCAGCTGTGGGTACATTCCGCAGTGCACGCATTGCGATGTATCGCTTACGCTGCATAAATACAGCAACAAACTGCATTGCCATTATTGCGGCAGTACTTATCCCAAATTAATTACCTGCCCGGCATGCGGCACCAACACCTGGCTGGAGAAAAATTTTGGAACAGAAAAAATTGAAGAACAGCTTGAAGAAGATTTTGCCAAATATAAAATTGCCCGTATGGATGTAGATAGTGTGCGTGGCAAAACTGCACATGATAATTTGATACAGTTATTTGAGCAGCGGAGAATAGATATACTGGTGGGTACACAAATGGTAGTAAAAGGTTTGGATTTTGATCATGTAAGTTTAGTGGGCATACTGGATGCCGATGGCTTACTGAGCTTTGCAGATTTCAGGGTAAACGAAAGAGCTTTTCAATTAATGGAACAGGTGAGCGGAAGAGCGGGCAGAAAACATGCACAGGGCAAAGTGCTTATACAGGCAATGAACGTAAAACACCCGGTTTTAGAACTGGTGCAGCAGCACGATTATGAAAAATTTTATGGATATGAGATAGAAAACCGCAAAGAATTTTTTTATCCTCCTTATAGCCGCATAGTAATGCTTACTTTAAAACACAAAGATAAAAATACAGTTACTGCTGCAGCAGAAAAACTGGTGGCCCTGTTGCGGCAGGATTTAAAAGATTTTGTGGTGGGGCCTGCAGCACCAGTTATAGGGCGCCTCAGAAATCAATATCTTATGGAGATTATGCTAAAGCTGCCCAAAGAGCCGGGCATGAGTGTAACATATAAAAAAGTAATACGCAATCATATTAATTTAATGCAGAGTGAAAAAAGTTTAAGATCGGTGGTGGTTATTGCAGATGTGGATGCTAATTAATGGGCAACGGGCAATGGGGCAATAAGAAATAGGCAATGGGCAATTGGCAATAGGCAAATGTGTAAATGAGCAATTAGCTAAAGGCTCATAGCTGATTTTAAAACCCGGAAGTGTAAATAAATTGTAATGAATATCCAGGAAAATATTTGGCTTAAAAAGTATAATACATTTGGCATTGATGCCATGGCAAAATATTTTGCCTGCTTTACAAACATTGAAGAACTGAGAGAAAGCCTCGAATTTAAAAAACTGCCAACTGCCAACTGGCAACTGCCAACTCTTATCCTGGGCGGCGGCAGCAACATTCTTTTTACAAAAAACTTTGACGGGCTTGTTTTAAAAAATGAAATTGGAGGTATTGAAAAAATACAGGAAGACGAAAACTATGTTTATGTAAAAACCGGAGCAGGAGAGGGTTGGCATCCCTTTGTGTTGTATTGTATAAAAAATAATTTGGGAGGAGTAGAAAATCTTTCGCTTATTCCGGGCAGTGTGGGTGCAAGCCCCATGCAAAATATTGG
>JAYVGA010000458.1:0-4137 GCA_043772635.1 Chitinophagaceae bacterium | reverse complement strand
ATAAACTGGCTGTTTTCGCTAAACTGTTTTATCATGTTGGTAAACTTACCCACGTTGGCATCATCAAGCGGGGCATCTACCTCATCTAAAATACAGAAGGGCGCAGGCTTAATTAAATAAATTGCAAAAAGCAATGCAGTGGCGGTTAATGTTTTTTCTCCACCACTCAACTGGCCAATGCTGCTGGGGCGTTTGCCTTTTGGTTTGGCCACAATATCAATACCTGTTTCGGCAAGGTTCTCCGGGTCTACCAGCACCATATCTGCGGTATCTTCATCAGTAAACAATGCCTTAAATACTTTTTGAAAATTCTCCCGCACTTTATTAAAGGTATCCAGGAACTGCTGGTTGGCCGTGGCTTCTACCTCCTGTATGGTTTGCATCAGGCTGTCTTTAGCCGTTACCAAATCATTCTTTTGCTCCATAATAAACTCATACCGCTTTTTCATTTCGGTATATGCTTCAATGGCTGTGGGGTTTACTTCACCCATATTTTCCAAACGCTTTTTCATGCGTTCGTTTTTTTCTTTTAAATCTTCAAGAGGTGTATCTCCTGTTCTTGGTTCATCTATTATTTCATCAAGATCTACCCTAAACTCTACACTCAATCTTTCTTTCATACCTGCAAGCTGCAGTTTAAGATCAGTTAGTTTATCTTTTATTTCATTAAGCAAATGATCTATGCCTTCTTTAGATTTTTGCTTGTGCCGCAGCTCGCTCTCTTTTGCAGTAAGGGTATTGCGCAGGTTATAATATTCCTGGTCTGCTTCGTTCAGCTTTTTTTCTTCAGCATCTTTATTTTGCATTACGGTTATAAGCAATGCTTCCAGGTCCTGTAATGTGATGGCAGTAAGGTCTATGTTTTCTGCTGCATCCTTTAACTGCAGCGAGCTGTTTTGCACCTGCTGCTGCAAATCGTTTAACTGGTTGCTCTTAAACTCCAGCTCCTGCTTAAGCGATATTAATTTGCTTTGCTGTTTTGCAAATAAAAGATTGCTGTCATTAAATGTTGTGGTAGCAAAATTATATTCCTGCTCTGCCGTGGCATAATCCATTTCAATGGCCTGCAGTTTATCTGCCAGTTCTTCCAGCTGAAAATTAAACTTATCCAGCTCTACCCTTGTGGCAGCAATGGCTTCATGATTATTATCCAGCTGCACCTGCAGTTCTTCAATTCTTTGTGTACTGGTAGTTTCCAGGTGATGCAGGTTTTCTATTTTATTTTGTGCAGAAAAAACAAGATTGGTTAAATGATTAATATCCTGCTGTGTTTGCTTTATCGCATTTTCTTTTAACTGCTCGTTAAAGGCAATTACTTCGTTGTGCCTTACCTGTATTTCTGCCTTTAAAATATTTACCAGATCGTGTTGTGCTGCAATTTGTTCCTGCAGTTTTTCCAGGTTTTTTGCACGGCCTATTTTTTTACCTTCAAACAAACCTACACTGCCACCCGTAAGCGAATATTTTCCTTTTACATATTTGCCTGTTTTTTCCAGCACTACGGCACCATTACTGTTGTGCATGGCTTCTTCATTTTCTGCAATAAAAACATTACCCAGTAAATTAGCCGCAAGTTTTGCATACTGTGCATCTATCTCTACCACATCCAGCGCAGGTATAGTTCCGGCCGGCTGATGATTCGATGCTGCATCTTCAAATTTATCCAGCAAAAAGAAATTTGCTTTTCCTTTTTTGTTATCATCCAGCAGGTGCACTGCCTGCAAACCTTCCTGCAGGTTGTTTACCACATAATAATTAAGGTAAGGCTCCAGTACATTTTCTACTGCTGCACGGTATTGCTCTTTTACATAAATAATATCCGACAATAATGGTGCGCTGTGGTTCCATCCCTGGTTCTTGTGCAAAAACTTTACACTCTCCGGGTATCCTTCCATAGAATCTACCAGGCTTTTCAGCAGGTCGTGTTCGTTTCTTTTAGCATCCAGTTTGCGGCTTTCTTCTGCAAGATTGTTGCGCAGGCCCTCCATCATATTCTGCGTTTGCAGTATCTGTTCTTTGGTAAACTCATGTTCATCCTGCAATTGCTGCAGGTCTGTTTTTTTATTTTCAAGCTCAGCTTCTTTTTCTTTTTTCTCTGCTTCCAGTTGGGTTAACTGTGCCTGGCGCTGGCTTTTTTCTTCCTGTATCTGGGCAATGGTGCGTTGCAGGTTTTGAATAGAGGTATCTGCAATGGCTACTTTTTTTTCTGCATCAAACTGGTTGCGCTGTATGGCCTGGTTTTCCCTGCGCATGGCATCAATACTGCTGCGCTTATCATCAAACACCCGGCGTTTATCTTCTACAGCATCTTTAAGATCCTGTAATTTTTCTTCCAGTTCCTGCAGCTTTAGTTCTTCATCTTTTATTTGTGTACCGGTAAAATCAATACTTTCTGCAAGGCCTTTTATCTGCCCTTCCGATTTTACCAAAAATTCATCAAGTCCGGCTTTTCTTTCTTTTAAATGCAACAGGCGCTGGCTGCCCAGGTTTTTTTCATTTTCTTTATTGCGCACTTTATCCAGCATATCATTAAAGGCATGCTGCATTTGCTGTAGTGCTTTTTCTTTTTCTATAAACGCCAGTTTCTCCTGCTCCAAACCTGCCTCTTCTTTTGCAATGGCGGTTTCCAGCTCAATGCGCCTGTCCACTTCCTGCTGCTGCTGCAGATTAAGATCTTTGTAAGTAATATTAAAACCTTCAAGGGCGGCCTTGGCCAGCTCTATGCTTACTTCTTTGTATTCTTTTTTTATTTCAAAATATTTCTCCGCTTTTTTTGCCTGGCTTTCTAAACTTTTTAACTGGTTGTTTATTTCAAAAAGAAGGTCTTCTATACGGGCAAGATCCTGCTCTGTGGCATCCAGTTTTAATTTTGCTTCTCTTTTACGGGTTTTGTAAATGGTAATACCGGCAGCCTGCTCCAGCATTTTGCGGCGGCTGTTTTCTTTATCTTTAATAATATCATCTACCATGCCCAGTTCAATAATGGCATAGCTGTCGGTGCTTACACCGGTATCCATAAAAAGATTATGAATGTCTTTAAGGCGGCAGGCTACATCATTAAGGCGGTATTCACTCTCGCCGCTTTTATAATATTTGCGGGTAACCGTTACCGTGTTAAACTCGGTAGGCAACAGGTTCTTGGTGTTTTCAAAAGTAAGGCTCACTTCTGCCAGGCCGCTTGCACTGCGGGTTTTACTGCCATTAAATACCAGGCTCTCCAGGTTTTCGCTTCGCAGGTTACTTATCTTGTGCTCACCTATTACCCAGCGGATGCTGTCAATAATATTACTTTTACCACATCCGTTGGGGCCAATTACACCAGTAATACCTTCATCAAAATTGAGTACGGTTTTATCGGCAAAACTTTTAAACCCTTTTATTTCTAAACTCTTTAAACGCACAGTTTTCTAATTTTAAGTATGACGGCAAACCTAAGGGAAAATGAGGGATATAAATCCACTGTTAAGAAAAAGTAGATAAGCATACATTCCTCTTTAATGTAATAAGTGTCCCGCCCTTATTTTACAATTTTTTTGGGCGGGAAATGTAATGGAATAGGGAAACAAACCATATAGATATAAGGTGGAGGAGCAATAAATTATACACCCTTTTTACACAGGGTGCATTTTAAAAGGTTGCTTAAACAAGGGTTGTCAACCTTTGGAAATAATACTGACATTGCATTTAATTAAAAAGGTTGACAACCCTCTGCGAATAATTTTAAATGCACCCTTTGCGCAGCATCCTGGCTATCGTACCCGCATTTAAACTAATTTTACAATCCATATAACTATTTACGCTAATTTATATCTCCGTATTTTTTTATCATCACAAAAACTAAGGTTATGCAAAATGTTACAAAAGAAAAATGGGTAATAGACCCTACGCACTCCCAAATTTCTTTTAAGATAAGGCACCTCATGATAACTAATGTAAAAGGGAGCTTTAATGAGTTTGATGCCAGCATTTATACCACAGGCGACAACTTTACCACAGCCGAAGTGGATTGCTGGATAAATACTGATTCGGTAGATACCGGTAATGAAGACAGGGACAATCACATAAGGAGTGAAGATTTTTTTGATACGGCTACTTATCCGCAGATTAGTTTTATAGCCGATAGCTACGAAAATGTAG
>JAYVGA010000457.1:0-8155 GCA_043772635.1 Chitinophagaceae bacterium | reverse complement strand
TATAAGAAGTGCGGATGCTTATTTTTTCTGCAGGTGCTTCCATGAGTTCTATGGTGGCACGTATGGCATCGGGCATATACATCATGGGCAGGTAAGTATCTTCTTTTAAAAAACAGGTATACTTTTTTTCTTCAAGCGCCTCCAGGTAAATTTCTACGGCATAATCTGTGGTGCCGCCGCCCGGTGCCGATTTGTAACTGATAAGGCCGGGGTAACGCAGGCTGCGTACATCTACCCCATACTTCATAAAATAATAATTGCACCAAAACTCGCCGGCATATTTAGAAATACCATACACCGTTGTGGGCTCTATAATTGTTTTTTGCGGGCAGTTTATTTTAGGCGATGTGGGGCCAAACACGGCAATTGAAGATGGCCAGTAAACTTTGGTCATTTTTTCTTCTTTGGCAATATCTAGCACATTAAGCAAACTCTGCATATTAAGGTGCCACGCCAGTGCCGGATTTTTTTCGCCGGTGGCAGACAGGATAGCTGCCAGCAAATATATTTGGGTAATGCCTTGCCGTATTACCTGCACATGCAGCATTTCTTTGTTCATCACATCAAGCGATACATAAGGGCCCGTGCCATGCAGCAAAGGATTTTCTTCCCGCAGGTCTGATGCTACCACATTTGCATTGCCATATATTTTGCGCAGTGCCAGCGTTAGCTCCACTCCTATTTGCCCCGAAGCTCCAATAACCAGTATCTTATCTTTTGCCATAATAATTTTTAATAATTTAACCCACGCATTTATTAAGGCACAAATATAGGCAACGCATTTTATCTGTTACTGCCCATAAAAAATAACAGGGTTTGCCTGCAGATTATTTTAGAGTAGTTTTAAAAAAGCAGCACAAAAAAATGTAAATGATATTTTGATTTTATATCCCGCAGATGGCGCAGAGAATCGCAGAAAATTAAAAGGGGAACGTTTTTTTAACGTTCCCCTTTTTTGGTGGAGCCGACCGGACTCGAACCGGTGTCCAAACAAATTCGCCGCAAGCTTTCTACATGTTTATTTATGTATTAATTGTAGGGAAAAGGCAGGAACATAACAAACCAACTTTTTCCGTAGAAGAATAATCTTAAGCAACCGTCACTTCATCCGGTTACAGCATCCTGTTGTTTTTTTGAGTCGGCGGCGGCACCTGGAAACAGGAAATCCTGTGCGGCGGCCCTAATGACTGTCTAATTAATAATTAGGCAGCCATGGCATACTGTGTATTGCCATTTGAAGTTTTCGTATTCAGATTAAAGTGCTAATTACGCAACGCACTACATGCTTACACCTGCAAAGATCTTTGCTGTCAAAACCAAAACGGCCCCATAAAAAATGTTCAACGCTGAACGTTTAACGTTAAAGACAGTTTGCAAACTTACGTAAAGTTATCTGGAGGGCGGTTTATAAATGAGTTAATTTTTTGCCACGCAAATGGCGGGGCAGGCTGTTAATTCGATAAGCACTATATTGCCTTTTTAATATTGGTAAATGACAGCTGAAAAATTTTACGGGGATCAGATTATTGCGCTAAATAAGCAACAGAAAAAATTATTACTGAAAAAAAATTATTTTGGCTGGCTGCGTCTGGCAAATATTGTGGCTATTGCCGCAGCATTTTATTTTTTATGGCCACTGGGGTGGATATATGTTTATCCTTTAGCGGCAATACTGCTTTTTATTTTTATACAATTAATTTATAAAGACCTTGCCAATAAAGAAGCTATAGCGCATACTGCCCAATTGCTGCTGATAAACGAGGCAGAAGAAAATGCCCTGCAGCATTATTATTTTAATTTTAATAACGGCAGCCAGCATACGCCAAAAGATCATTATTATGCCAATGACATGGATATTTTTGGTCATGCTTCGCTGTTTCAGTTTTTAAACAGAACGGTTTCTGAAATGGGATCGGCCCAACTGGCACAATGGTTATTGCAGCCTGCTGCACCGGAAGAAATTCCGCAGCGGCAAACAGCCATTAAAGAGCTTAGCCAAAAAATAAGCTGGGGACAAAACCTGCAGGCCCACGGAAAAAAAAATCCTATAGCGCTTACCACAAAAGACCGCCTGCAATACTGGCTAAATGAAGCCCCTGCCTTTGGTAATTTTAAACATTGGGCATGGCTGCGGTATGTGCTGCCGCTTATTAGTGTAAGCATTACGCTGGGTACCATTTTTAGCCTGGTGCCCTTAAACGTATTTTACTTTAATATGCTGGTAATGGCAATGGTGGCTTTGCCGCAGGAAAAAAAAATAAACCAGCTGCACAATCATTTATCTAAAATGGTGGCACAGCTGCAAACGCTTTCGGAAAGTATTAAAACAATAGAGGCACAAAATTTTGCATCGCCTTTACTGCAGCAGCTGCAGCAGCAATACAAGCAGGAACATAGCAGCACATCCGAAAAACTAAAAGGCCTGCAAAAAATATTAGACCGCCTGGACCTGCGCTTTAATATTGTACTTGTTTTTCCGCTAAATCTTTTACTGCTATGGAACCTGCAACAGGCCATACAACTGGATGCCTGGAAAAAAGAAAACAATACGAGCGTGCGCAGATGGTTTGATGCACTGGGCAGCTTTGAAGCACTTTTAAGTTTTGCAGTTGTTTATTTTAATAATCCTTCGTGGATTTTTCCTGTACTTACCACAGATCATTTTTATATAGAAGGCCACAACATGGGCCACCCGCTGATATCAGCAAACAAACGGGTAAATAATTTTATTAAGATTGATGATAAAGCATCTATAATGCTGGTTACCGGCAGCAATATGGCCGGCAAAAGTACTTACCTGCGCAGCACGGGCATTAATGTAATACTGGCTATGGCAGGTGCCCCGGTATGTGCTGCAGGTTTTACACTTTCCCCGGTGCAATTGATAAGCAGCATGCGTATTGCTGATAACCTGGAAGAAAACACCAGCACTTTTTATGCAGAATTAAAAAAGCTGAAAACAATAATTGATAAAGTAAATAACAACGAAAAAGTATTTATTCTTTTAGATGAAATATTAAGGGGCACCAACTCCCTGGACCGGCATACGGGTTCTGAAGCGCTGATAAAACAACTGATAAAAAAAGAAGCTGTTGCCATTCTTGCCACGCATGATGTAGACCTTGCTGCACTGCAGAAAGATTATCCGCAACATATTTTTAATTTTCATTTTGATGTGCAGGTAAATAATGAAGAACTGTATTTTGATTACCTGCTAAAGCCGGGTGTGTGCACGAGTATGAATGCATCTATTTTGATGAAGAAGATTGGGATAGAGATATGAGGGGGGAAAGTGGGCAGTGGGCAGTTGGCAGTTCATAGTCAAAGGTCAATGGTGAAAACTTTGAGGTGAATAAAGAAATTTAGAAGCTGTTTGAATTTAATATTTTGAATACCAGCTTTAGGTTTTCATAGCATCATCCTTGTGTCACAATCCGTTCATCGGCATACATAATGGCAACTTTTAGACCCTATAATAAATTTCAGGCAGATAACTCAAACAGCTTCTGAAACATAAAAATAAAGTGCACATGCGTTAAAAATTGAACCATTTAAGAATTGCTTACTCCCCCTTTGGGGGGCGGGGGGCTGCTCTTTCCGGTAAGCATGGGCACAAAACTAAAATTACTAAACGCCTCTTCGGTATAAGTACCATCTTCTTTTTTTGTTATCCTTAGCATGCGCTGGTGATGATCTTCATCTACAGGCACTACCATTACGCCCCCGGTTTTTAACTGCTGTATTAATTTTGGCGGTATAAAAGGTGCCGCAGCGGTAATAATAATTTTATCAAAGGGTGCATAAGTGGGAAGGCCTTCAAAGCCATCGCCATAAAAAAATTTGAGGTTGGCATATTTAGATTTAAATATGTATTGTTTTGATTTTTCGAAAAGATTTTTTTGCCGCTCAATGGTAAATACTTTGGCCCCCATCTCTGCCAGCACAGTGGCCTGGTAAATGCTGCCGGTACCAATTTCCAGTATTTTATCGGCAGGTTTTACATGCAGCAATTGCGACTGGTATGCCACCGTATAAGGCTGTGAAATGGTTTGCCCTTCACCAATGGGAAAGGCCCGGTCTTCGTAGGCAATATTATCCAGGGCAGTATCTAAAAAATAATGGCGTGGAATATTGTTCATGGCAGATAATACATGTTCATCTGTAATACCTTTTTCTCTTAAGGTATCCATTAATTTTTTTCGCATGCCTTTGTGGCGGTAGGTGTCTTCGTATTTTCTCATTTGCCTCAAACCCTAAGAAGGGTTTTTAGATTTATAACTTTAAAAAAATGATTTTGAGTTTGCAGGGGTGCATTTCAAATTGTCGGAAAAAAAGGGTTGACAACTTTCGGAAAGCTTACTGGCACGTATTTAATTACAAAAGTTGTCAACCCTGTGCGACAATTTGAAATGCACCCGTTTGCAGTTTTGTTTGCAAGATAAAAAATGCCGGGATGAATTTCCCGGCATTTTTTTAATTTATACATTCTTAATTGTAATGCGGGGTGTGGTTATCAAAAAAACTATTTACTGCTTCGTTCCACCTGTCCAGCGCATCTTTGCGCTGCTGGTTGAGCATATTGTTGTTATTGTTGTAAGCCTGTGATGATTTGTTCATATCATTTACGCCTTTATTGTAAGTTTCTACCTCTGGTTTATTATGTTCATCCTTTTTTTCATATTCTTTTTTAATGGCCTCAAACCTTTCTTTTGCCATAAAAAAATCGCTGGCTATGTTTACTTTTTCTGCTTCTTTTACATAAAAATTAAGCAGGCTGGTACAGTTACTCAGCATAGAATTATCTCCGTTATATCCTTTCATGACTTTTAATTTTTCCAACCCTTCCTGTGCATATTTCAACAAAGAATTTTTATTTTGTTCTATACCGGTAATGTTGGCTTTTGCTATGGCTTCCATAAGGTACACTTCCTGCTTGTAAGGCTTAAAAAAAATGAGGTAAATATCTTTATAATATCTGTTTACTTCATGCACTTCTTTCATCATGCCTTCCAGCTCCGATTTGCTTTCTATGAGGTTGATGTTATTATCTGCTGCAAACTTTTTTTGCGCCAGCTGCATTTTTGCATTTCCTTCTTCCAGTTTTTTATCTACCATTTCTTTGGCCAGCATATAAGCTTCCATTTCATCATAGCTTTGTTCTGCTACTTCTTCCAGGTTAATAATCTTACTGTAATCTTCGTTTAAAACATTAAAGTACAGTTTCATAAAACTTACCGTGGTATCCCTGTAACTTTTATCGCCTTTAAAAGATGGCATGCCGCTTATGTTCATCCGTGATTCCTGCACTTCATCCATTAATTTGCTGCGCAGGTTTTCTATCTTACTGGTTTTTTTACCATGTGCCGATGCACTGGCATAACTCATAAATTTTTTTGAAATGTTTTCCTGCTGTTTGCTCAGGAAGTTCATGTACTCTCCGGCATTATCAAAATTTTGAGCAAAGGATGTGCTGCACATCAGCATTAAAAATAATACTATAGCAGAGGATAAAAAGGGTTTCATACGAGGGTGAAATTTAGTTTTGGTTTTAATTACTCAAATATAGGTGCAGCCAGGCAAAGAACGAACAGGCCGGTATAAATATTTTAGATCACTGCTTCATTTAGAATTTGTTGCCGCTGTATTTTCTATCGCATTCTTCTTATCCTATTATTTACCCGTCCAGTCCATCATTATCCTGTAAGCTTCTTCTATGGTTTTATCTGTTTGCACATGTTTAAGATATACATCATTTGTTTCTTTACCCCGGGCAGATGATACCATTATCCGCTCTTTATCAAAAGAATTATTTCTTACAAAAACTGATGTTAGCTGTGTATCATCATCTTCTTTCAGCAATTTAAATATGGCTTTATTTTTTTTATACTGTGCAGTATAAGCCGCCCACTGCAGGGGAATATTTCTGCCTTTTCTATATTCGCCCATCCAGTTTGTAAAATTGCTGATGGCTTTAAAATATTGGCTGGCTGCAACTCTCTGCCGGCTGTTGGTTTTTAATGCAGCCAAAGGCAGGGGCGGCAATGGCTGATATATTCCGGGCCTGCCAAGGTCGGGCTGCAGCGCACTTATATTGGCTTTTTCTTTGTAGATATCATCTGCATACATATCCGGCAGTTCAATATCGGGCACTACACCTTTCCATTGTGTAGTGCTGCCATTAACCCTGTAAAATTTGTTTTGTGTAACTTTTACAAAATCCTGGTAGTTTGCACCGGCAGATGCAACGCCTGTATCCATGGGCATTACAGACTGTGCCGTTCCTTTACCGTAAGTGGTACCACCAACAATAAGGGCACGGTTATAATCCTGCAGCACTGCGGTTACAAATTCGCTGGCACTGGCACTGGCACCATTTACCAACACCAGCAAAGGCCCATCGTAAATGGTGCCCCTGTTAGGATCTTTTAAAAAATGTACTTTACCATCTTTTTCTTTTACAGAGGCTACCGGGCCAATATCAATAAAAATACCGGAGAGCTGCATGGCTTCCCACATGCTGCCACCACCGTTGTAACGCAGGTCCAGTATCAATCCTGCAATGGTATCTTTTTTAAGTTTTACAATTTCTTTGCTCACATCATTGGCACAGCCATCGTATTTAATTTCTTTATCTTCTTTTATATTTTCCAGTTCACGGCTGTAAAAACCCGGCAGGTTTATGTACCCAATATTTTTACTGCCGTGCAGTACATAACTTTTTACAATACTTTCATCAGCCGATATTTTTTCTTTGGCAAGCTTTACCGTTTTAGTTTCTCCGGCTGCTGTGCGCACCGTAACTTCTACCTCAGCGCCACTATTGCCGCTCAGCATATTTTCTACCTCGCCTGCAGAAATAGTATTGGCATTTTTTTCCTCCCCGTTCATTTTTATTTTTACCAGCACATCTCCTTTGTGCAGCTCGCCGCTGCGCCAGGCACTGCCTCCGGGTTGTAAAAATCCAATAGTCTTATCCCCTTTTTCATCTTCTTCCAGATCAAATCCTGCGCTGTATTCAGCAGCACTCATTTCTGTTTCAAATTCTTCCTTCTCATTTATATTCATGTAACTGCTGTGCGGATCGTAACAGTATGCAAGCGCATTTAAATAAGCATCCTGCATGTTTGCAATAAATAGAGCAGGCGTGCCCATCAAATTTTTTATGTAACGTTCTTCCTGCAGTTTTACCTGGTCTCTTGCCAGCAGTTCTGATTTTACAAAACCTGCAGGTACACTATTGGTTAGTTCTTTACCATCATCAAAAAAATCATCTGCAATAATTTTTAATACCTGCCATTTAATATAACGCTGCCAGCGCTGCTGCAATTCGGTTTCTGTAGCTGCATATCCTGCATTGGGCCAGGTGATATTATCGGGTTTAGAAAAATCGAGCGGACTGGCCAATATTATTTTTATTATACTGTCTGTTTTTTTTAACCGCTGCTGATAAATATTTACAGAGGCTGTAAAAAATTTCCAGTGGCCCCCTTTTAATTCATCATCCAGTTTTAATTTGTACGTTTCAAGCACAGCTATATCATTGCCGGTAAAAAATAATTTCTCTTCATCCAGTTCTTCTATCCATTTATTGTATAACATGGCAGATGAAGTATCGTTCCATACCAGTGGCTGGTAATGATTTTTTTCTAAAAAACGTCTCAGGGTTATTGCTTTTTGTTTAAGGGCATCTGGTTTGGGCGGCTGTGCCTGCAGGGTGTAAGCAAGAAAGAGAAAAGAGAGGAGCAGCGTTTTTTTCATAGCAGGCGAAAGGTTTGAGGTTTTACTTTTTGTAAATATATTTACTTCTGCCAGCTTTTTCAAACCTGTTTACGGGCGCACTTCAAATTGTAGCTTACAGAAGGGTTGTGAACCTTTTGAAAAAATAGGGTAATACATTACAATGTTCAAAAGGTTGACAACCCTATACACCGCCTTATTATTTTCAATAGAAATCAATTGTTTTGAACAAGCCGTGAACTTCTATAGTTTTGTAGTTTATAACCAAGGTGGCTCCTCAGGAGCCGGATACCCTTAATTATTTTGAAGCTATAAACAGGAGGCTCTGCTGGAGCCAGGCATGCAATTTAATATTGCGGAATCTGATTAACCTATTTCCTTATTTTAAAATAAATAAAAAAAATATTGATCTTTTTGC
>JAYVGA010000456.1:0-8022 GCA_043772635.1 Chitinophagaceae bacterium | reverse complement strand
CGATATAAGATTTTAAAATGAATAAACAACAGCATTGGCAGCATGTTTATCAAACCAAACAACTAAGCGAAGTAAGCTGGTACCAGCAGGTGCCCACCGAATCGCTGGAATTTGTGCAGCAGTTAAACATTCCGCTTTGTGCAGCTATTATAGATATTGGCGGGGGAGATAGTTTTTTGGCAGATCATTTACTGCTTGCCGGTTATACAGATATTACGGTGCTGGATATTTCGGAAGATGCCATTATCCGTGCAAAAAAAAGACTGGGTGCACAGGCTGCAAAAATAAACTGGATAGTAGCCGACGTACTTGAACTGCAGGTGGAAAAAAAATTTGATTGCTGGCACGACAGGGCAGCCTTTCATTTTTTTACTGCTGGTAATGAAATAGAACAATACATTTCCACAGCCAATAAACATCTCAATAATTCCGGTAAATTAATCATGGGTACCTTTTCTGCCGAAGGGCCTGATAAATGCAGCGGCCTTCCGGTAAAACAATACAGCGAAAACAACCTGGCTAAAATTTTGAAACAATGGTTTACCAAAATAAAATGTATTCACACAGAACACCTCACTCCTTTTAATACCATTCAGCAATTTTTATTCTGCAGTTTTAAAAAATCTTACAGCCATGGCCATTCATAAAAAAGAAGCATTCACGCAGAAGGAGCAGGACCTGGCAGAGTTTGCAAAAGCACTGGCACACCCTGCCCGTATTGCTATTTTAAAAATACTGGCACAGCACAACGAATGTATTTGTGGAGAGATTGTAGAAATATTGCCGCTTGCACAGAGCACCGTTAGCCAGCATTTAAAAGAATTAAAAAATGCCGGGTTAATTAATGGCACCGTAGATGGTCCCCGCAGTTGTTACTGCATTAACTGGAAAGCTTTTGAAAAATTTATGGGCGAGTTTAGTTTTCTCTTTAATAAACTAAAAGTGCAGAATGAAAAAGCATGTTGTTAGGGTTAAGACCGAAGGTCAGACCCCCAACCCAGGGTCGAGACCAAAGGTCAGACCCCGGTCTGACGGTCTCCGTCTGACCGGCCATTCGTAGAAACTACCAAAAGAAATTAAAAGTTATACTAATCAAAAAATAAAATCAATTTATATTTTAAACATCCTCATCTTAAAAATTGAGGGCAAAAAACAAAAATCATGAATACAGAATCAGAAGTAAAAGCAATGGTAAAAGAAAAATACAGTTCCATTGCAAATCAAAACAAAGAACAAAATCAAACTTCCTGCTGTGGTGCTACATCTGCCTGCTGCGGAGATGAAGTGTATAATATTATGGCAGATGATTACAGCAAATTAGACGGCTACAATGCAGATGCAGACCTGGGCCTGGGTTGCGGCCTTCCCACAGAATTTGCTAAAATAAAAGAAGGTAATACAGTCATTGACCTGGGCAGTGGTGCAGGCAATGATGTTTTTATAGCAAGGAGGATTGCAGGAGAAAATGGCAAAGTACTGGGTATAGATTTTACTGAAGCTATGATAACCAAAGCAAAAGAGAATGCTGACAAATTAAAATTTAATAATGTAGAATTCAGGTTGGGAGATATTGACAGTATGCCCGTAACAGCAAATTATGCAGATGTAATTGTAAGCAACTGCGTACTTAATTTAGTACCCAATAAACACAAAGTTTTTGGCGAAATATTCCGTGTACTCAAACCCGGTGCTCATTTTTCTATTTCGGATATTGTGCTGGAAGGATGGCTGCCCAGCCGCTGGAAAGAAGTGGCAGAACTGTATGCAGGCTGTGTAAGCGGTGCCGTGCAAAAAGATGAATATTTAAGTATGATAAAAGAAGCAGGCTTTGTAAACATTACCCTGCAAAAAGAAAAGGCCATCATTATACCGGATGATATTTTGGGAAATTATTTAAGCGAAGAAGAAATTAAAATTTACAAAGAAGGAAATACAAAAATTACCAGCGTCACTGTGTATGCAGAAAAGCCTGCAAAGGATGAAAGGAATTGTTGTGAGCCGGGAAGTGGATGCTGTTAAAAGTCTGGTCCGATAGCCGCTCCGCCTTTTGCGGGAGTTTCCGTCTGACCAAAAACTACAGCTCTGCAAAAACAACAGATACTTTGCTGGATTAAAATAATTTCAAAGCGGTGTATATATAATTGTTAATAAGGCTTGTAAACCTTTTAACCCCTGTAAGGTTTTACCCTGTCTCTTTTAAAGTTTGATAAATCTTTTGTACACTATTTCATTCCTGCATAAATTAAAGCTGATAAGATGCAGCGGTTATAATAATTACTGAAAATATTTGCAGGATATCGAAACATACACAGGTGCTGGTTAAAAAAAAGCAGTAAAAAAGCTCAGCCAAATCTGCTGAGCTTTAATATATAGATGGGTTAGTAAGTACCGGAAATAAATTTCCTTACACAATATTAAAAATAATTTTTGCTAACCAAAAAAAAAATTACAACTATTTTATGCACATTTTTTTTAATGCTGTGGATAAGGACAGGCAAAAATGCATACCATTAAGTCATTAAAACTATGGCTTATAAAAAAATTAACCGCTATAGAAATATTTTTACTCTTCTGTAAGCATTGATTTTACTATAGTTTCAGACGAATTCATTTTGTTTTATTTTTATTAATCAAAAAAAATAAAACCCATTTTGCATAAAAACAAAGTGCATTTTTATTAAATATTCAACCTCCTTTAAAAAAAAAATATTTTTTTGTAAAACACAAAAATCTGTGCCCAGGGATAGTATTTTCAAATAAAACAAAGGATAGTACCTTTAAAAAAAAATACAGTATGCAATTTCCTTCACCCGTGCCGGTACATTGGATAGCCGGATTGATACATGCAAAACTTATTGGCAACTCAAATGGTAATGCTACCGGCATTAACGAATTACACAAAGTACAAAGTGGCGATCTTGTTTTTGTAGATCATCCCAAGTACTATGAAAAGTGTATTAACAGTGATGCAGATTTTATCATCATCAATAAAGAAACTGATGTGCCCCAGGGAAAAGCATTGCTCATTGTAGAAAATCCTTTTGAAGCTTACTGCAAAATCGTTAATCACTTCCGGCCATTTGAACCAGCCGCTAAAATGATAAGTGATACTGCAGTGATAGGTGAAGAAACGTTTATTTATCCTTCTGCTTTTATAGGTCATCATGTAAGCATTGGTAAAAACTGTATCATCCATCCGCAGGTGAGCATTATGGATTATTGCATTATTGGCGATAATGTAATAATACAACCGGGCACTGTAATTGGCAGTGATGCGTTTTATTACAACACAAAAAAAGACCGGGACCTTTGGTATAAAAAAATGCCCAGTTGCGGAAGGGTGGTAGTTGAAGACAATGCAGAGATAGGTGCCTGCTGCACCATAGACCGTGGTGTAAGCCACGATACTGTTATTGGCAAAGGCACCAAAATGGATAACATGATACATATTGGCCATGATACCGTAATTGGAAAAAACTGTTTGATTGCGGCCAATGTTATTATAGCCGGAGTGGTTACTATTGAAGATGGAGTAACAATCTGGGGTGGAGTAATAATAAATAAAACACTAACTATCGGAGAAAATGCAGTGCTGCTTGGCCGCACTGGTGTGGGCAGCAGCCTGCCGGGAAACAAAACTTATTGGGGTGCTCCTGCACAGGAAGCAAGCGTAGTAAAAAGAGAACTGGTTTGGATAAAACGTATTCCGCAGTTGTGGGAAAAAGTAATGGGAAAATAAAAGGTTCCAAAGGTTCAAGAGATTCAACGTTGAACCCCATGAACCGCTTGCATGGTTGAAACATTATAATCATAAGGCAGTTGATCTGCCATTCTATCCCAGGTCCAGTAGGCATTTACAGCAATATCGTTTTGTTCAAAATAATAACCGTTTTGCTCTATACCTAAAGATTCCTGCGGTAAAAATGTAAGCATAGAAAACTGAAATGCTGAAGGCTCATCAGGGTTTAGCTGCAGAAAATTTGCAGCAGGTTTTTCTTTTAAATAAATAACTCCTACCCTTAACTGGTTGGGCCTTACTTCTACCAATGCTGTGCTGTCGTCTTTTGTATAATTTAATGCTCCATAAAAATCTTTTAGGGCTATGGCAGTTTCTTTTTCATTTACATCTACTATAAACTGTACTTCAAAGCCCTGCTGCTGCAAAGTTTTATTGTAAAGGCTGCGCATAAAATGCAGCATAGATCCTTTGTAAACATCCTCTCTTGCCTTCATCCATTTTACCTGCTGCTCATTATTGGCCGCCTGCATTTCTTCAAACAACGGATAACCTGTATATAAACTTA
The DNA here is from genome assembly GCA_043772635.1 of Chitinophagaceae bacterium. GTDB lineage: Bacteria > Bacteroidota > Bacteroidia > Chitinophagales > Chitinophagaceae > Ferruginibacter. The sequence continues at coordinate 3,718 of JAYVGA010000456.1, read as the reverse complement.
CCTGGGTGTTATATTCATGCGTAAAAGAATCCATGCTGTATTTAATATTATAACCCAGCGCAGCATTTTCTATAAGCAATGGTTCTGTAGCCAACACCTTAAGCCGGTTTCTTTTTTTAGAAAAATAAAACTTAACTGCTTCTTTATTTTTTATAGTGCAGTAAGCACTGTTGGCTGTTTGCCCAATAAATTTTTCGATAAAAAACTGCCCATATTTGTTCCAGCCATCCTTTACTTCCGATGTAGCCACTACAGATACTTCTTCCATTTGTTTTTCTTTTTCAGATAACTCATACACACTGTTTCTATCGCTGGCATCTGCATTGCTTATTCGTTTACTTTCTGTATTGTAGCCGGTAAAAGTTATTACCAGGTTATAACCGCCATCCGGCAGGCTGAGTTTAAAATTTCCATCTGCATCTGTGGCAGTACCAAGTGTAGTATTTTGTGCAAATACCGAAGCACCCTGCAATGGCAGTTTAGTATTGCTGCTTATAACTTTTCCATACACGGTGTAGTAAGATTGCGAAAACCCAAAGTGAGCAATTAGCATGCAGCTAAAAAAAATAATACATTTTTTCATTGGATATAATGGTGGTTGGTGAAGGTAATGAGCCCGAAAATACGTTAATCCCTGTTAAGTTTTTGTTGCAATATCCTGCAGGCATCTGTAATACTTTGCTGCATGGGTATGTATGTAAAGCCCGGTAAAAATTTGAGAAGTTTACTATTATCAAATCTAGCTTTAGCAAGAGCAGTAGCAGCGGTTTCTTTTGTAATAAGCGGAGCCTTGCCGGTAAACCTGCTCTTTACTGCCTCCAGCCTGCTTACTAACTTTGCAATAAAAGGCGTTACTTCTTTATGTGGCCGTTTTTTATTAAAGGCATCGGCAATAGCATTAAAAACATTTTGATAAGTTTCATCATAAGCACTTATAATAAATCTTTCGGAAGATATGGCTGCCTCCATTAACTGTATCATTGCTTTTACCACATCTCTTACATCTACAAAGCCGGTGCTGCCTTTGCTGTACCAGGGAAAACCGTTGTAAACCGATTTAAAAATAGCAGTAGAGCCATCATCCCAGTTGCCGGGGCCAATAATAATTACAGGGTTTACAATCACTCCTTCCAATCCTTCTGCAATACCCCGCCACACTTCCATTTCGCCCAGGTATTTACTTTCTCCATATTTACTGTTGCTGGTTTGGGGAGTCCATTCCATTTTTTCGTGAATGGGTTCTGCTTCCCTGATTCGCCCCAATGCAGCAACAGAACTTACATGAACTATTTTTTTTACACCTGCGTTTAGCGCTGCATTTATTACATTGGCTGTTCCCTCTACATTTATTTTATACAGGCGTTCCACATCTTTTTTATGAAACGAAACCAACCCTGCACAATGATAAATATGCGTTATATCTTCCATTATTTCTTCCAGGGTAATTACATCCAGTATATCGCAATGTACCTGCTGCAGATGGCTGCTTTCAAAATGCTTTAAAGGAGTTTTGTTGTAAATAGCTTTAACTTTTTTACCCTTATCCAGCAGTGAAGTAATAAGAGCAGTGCCCAATAAACCAGAGCCACCTGTAACCAAAATATTATCAGACGATGAGGCAGAATTTACCGGCTGGTTATTGTGCATGTTTATCAAAATAAATAGTGCAGTTTAATCTTTTGCATAATTGTAAAATCCTTTACCGGTTTTGCGGCCTAATTCTCCTTTGCTTACTTTATCTATTTGTATGGCAGATGGTTTAAATCTTTCTGCTTTATCAAATGCTTCATATAAAGAAGTACTTACGGCCAAATTTACATCCATCCCAATTAAATCCATTAGTTTAAATGGCCCCATTTTAAATCCTGCAGATTCCATAGCGGTATCTACATCTTCTATGGTTGCCAAATTATTTTGAACAAGGTTCATCGCTTCAAGGTAATAGTGACGGGCCACACGGTTTACAATAAAACCCGGTGCATCTTTGCAAAGCACCGGCACTTTATCCATCTGCCTGCAAAGCTGCATTAACTGTTGTGCAGTGCCCTCATCAGTTTGCTCACCCTTTACTACTTCTACCAGTTTCATAATATGTGCAGGATTAAAAAAGTGCAGCCCTGCCACTCTTTGCGGGTGAGGAATGTTTTTTTGAATGAGGGAGATGGATAAAGAAGAAGTATTACTGGCCAATATGGTTTGGGATGTATTAATGGCTGTCAGTTGCTTAAATAAATTTTCTTTTACTTCAGCTTTTTCTACAATGGCTTCTACAATTACATCTGCCGTACATTTATTAATATCTGATGTAAAAATAATTTTTTTCCGGCAGGCATCTTTTTCCTGTGCCGAAATTTTTTGTTTATCCAGCAGATACTCTAAGTTTTTTGTAATGGCTGTTTGTGCAGTTTCTATCACTGCTGCATTGATATCGCAGAGCGTTACATTAAAATTTTTGAGGGCAGCTGCAAGGGCTATTCCGCTCCCCATAGTGCCCGCTCCAACAACACAGATATTTTTTATCATGCGCAAAAATAAATGATTTGGTTACACGGAAATAATGAGAAGAGATTTTTTTAGAAAGATGAATTTGTTGTTTTTATGCCGGTCAGACGGTCTACGGAAGGCAGGCTGCAGCATCTCCAGGCAGATACTTCGCTAACGCTCAGTATGACAGCAGCATTTTGGCAGCGGCCGGGATTTGTACAGTTGACGAAGCAAAGTTGTCATCCCGACGAAGGAGGGATCTGCACCGGCAAGCTGCAGGTAACGCCTCAAAGAAATAAACTAAACGTGCAGATACCTGCCTTTACAGTTTCAAAAAAAATATGCCAGCACTATATCTCGTTATTAAAAAAATTTCCATTCTGTATTTTCAGTATTTATTAATGCTTCTTTTTTATTTCTTACAGCCTATATCTTCGTTCCTGATGAGAAAGTATATAGGAAGGCAGGCTGCAGCATCTCTTGGCAGATCCCTCCATCGTCGGGATGACAGCAGTCATTCTGCAGTACCTTCCGGCAGATTCTTCCCTTGTCCCCGAAAAAATCGGAGCAGGCAGGAGGATGAAAGCTGCATTGCAATAGCATACTAAAAAGGTCCGACTATTACAGGAGGACCTTTTTATGTCGGTCAGACGGGGACCGTCAGACCGGGCTTATATAATTGTCGGATAGAGCGGGGTTATTATTGTTTTTCCGCCTCGGCTTTAGCATCTGCTTTCATTTTTTCATTGGCCGTAATTACAAACTCTACACGGCGGTTAAGCGCTTTATTTTCTGCAGTAGTATTGTCTCCAATGGGCTGTGTTTCTCCATACCATTTTGTAATTAACCTTGATTGGTTTATACTGGTTGTTTTTAAATAATTGGCTACGGCTTCTGCACGGCGCTGAGATAAACTGAGATTATAATTGTCTTTACCCACATCATCTGTATGGCCTTCTATTAAAAGATTGGTTTCGGGATCTTCGTTAAATATTTTTACCAGCTTATCCAGAGCAAGTTTAGAATTAGCATTAATATCATATTTATTGGTAGCAAAATAAACACCTGCTTTAGATCCATCCGGGTTTGCCTCATCAAATGTTACTCTTATACCTTCTCCAACTCTTTCTACCTTGGCACCAGGTATTTCTGTTTTTATTTTTTCTGCCTGCCGGTCCATTTTATTGCCGATAATGCCACCTGCAACGCCACCAACAACGGCCCCAATGATAGC